>JAIOZF010000096.1 GCA_021740745.1 Crocinitomicaceae bacterium
TCTAAGTGGAAAACATCTCTTGTTTATCTTTTCCTTTTAACACCTTTATTTGTAATTTTTGGCAGCGGTGGATTGCAATTAAAACCTGTCGGAATTATTGAAGCTGCTCAATATACGCGTGCAGAAAATTCAGCCTTGATATTAAACACTGGTTTTACCATGATTAAATCGTATGGCAAAGAAAGACTTGAGTTTAAAACTTACTTCACAGAAAAAGAAGAACTGAAGTTGTTTAATCCAGTGCAAATTAGTCAACCGCAACATATTTTACCCGATGGAACAAATGTGGTGATTATCATTCTCGAAAGTTTTGGGAATGAATTTGTCGGCCAATTCAACGGTGGTGACACCTACACCCCTTTCCTAGATTCAATCATTCAAAAATCATTGACCTTTGATTACAGTTTTGCCAATGGAAAGAAGTCAATCGAAGCAGTACCGGCAATTTTAGGATCGATTCCAAGTTTGATGGATAATCCTTATATCTCTTCTCCATACGGCAATAATAAAATTGAATCTCTCGCAACTATTCTAGGAAAGAACGGTTATTCTAGTGGTTTTTATCACGGTGCGACAAATGGATCTATGCGTTTTGATGGCTTTGCGGCGCAAGCGGGTTTCCAGCATTATTTTGGTCGTTATGAATACAACAATGACGAGCATTTTGATAAAACATGGGGAATTTTAGATGAATATTTCAATCCATGGTCGGCGAAGCAAATGTCAAAACTAAAGGAACCATTTTTTGGAACCTTGTTCACGCTTTCTTCCCATCATCCTTACTTCATTCCTAAAAAATGGCAGAATAAAGTCAAAAAAGGCAAGCAATTAATTGCTGGTTCAATAAATTATGGAGATATTTCTTTGCGTAAATTTTTCGAAGAAGCGAAGAAACAACCATGGTTCGAAAACACCCTGTTTGTCTTGTGTGCAGACCATACTCCTGCCTCAACAAATGCGTTCTACAACCAGCGTTCGATGATGTACAGAGTGCCGATTATTTTCTATCATCCAAAACAATTGTTGCATGCTAAGCGAGAAAACACTATCTTTCAGCAATTAGATATATTACCGACCGTTTTGGATTTGTTGAATATCAAGACAAAATATTATTCTTACGGTCAGTCATATTACAAAAAAGCAGACAGGGAGGCGATTGCATACCTTGAAGGCACACATTATTACTTTAAAGACAACTACATGTTGACTTTTTCGAATGAAAAGGCACGAAATTTGTACAGCTTTAAAGTTCATCAAGTATCACCCGTTGACTCCATTTCTTTGAAAAAAGGGAAGGTTCAGCAGTATGAAAAGCGATTAAAAGCAATCATTCAGCGCTACAACAGGGACTTGATGAAGAATAAAACAACTGCATTATGAAACAACGCATACGATTCATCATCAATCCGATTTCCGGAGTAGGCAAAAAGGGAGAAATACCCAATTTGATCGAGGCCCATTTGGATCACGACAAATTCGAATACGATATTGCCATTACTGAATACCGAGATCATGCTAAAATAATCGCAAAACAATCTTCTGAAGAAGGAATTGACATCGTCTGTGCAGTTGGCGGTGATGGTTCTGTGCATGAAGTTGGTACTGCGCTAATTGGCACTCAAACTAAATTAGCTATTCTTCCAGCTGGTTCTGGAAACGGTTTAGCGCGACACATGGGAATTCCATGTAATATTCAAAAAGCAATTGAATGCATTAATCACAACGATGTAATTCGAATGGATACAGTTTTGGTAAACGACAAACCTTTTCTTGGAGTTGGCGGTTACGGTTTAGATGCAATTATTGCAAAGAAATTTGACGAATACCACAAACGTGGGTTTTGGACCTATGTGAAACTTGTGTTCCGTGAGTTCTGGAAATATAATCCTGTAAATATCTCAATCGATATGAACGGAGAGATTAAACAAATGCCTGTTGTTCTTTGTACGATCGCCAATTCTTCTGAATTCGGAAATGGATTTGTAGTATCTCCAAAATCTGATGTAACAGACGGTAAAATCGAATTGTGTATTTTGAAGCCTTTCTCATTCTGGTCGCTTCCAAGTGTGGCTTACCGTTTCTTTAGAAAGACTTCTCATAAATCGCGTTTTTCAGAAATTATATCATTTCAAAAAGCAAAATTGAAAATTTCACACAAACAAGCGCATTACGATGGTGAACCTTTCGACGTTCGAAGTGAACTTAATATACAGGTGATTCCTAGTAGTTTGAATATTTTAATCGGTAAAAAATAACAATGGAATTTCTTGAATTGGACATCTCTGAGATGATTTTACAATTGGATAAATTAAATGCTGAATCTAAACCACTTTGGGGTCAAATGTCAGCACAACGAATGGTAGAACATTTGACTGACACGATTAAAATGGCATCAGGAAAAGTTAAATTTCCATTAGAAATTCCAGAAGATAAAATCGAAAAAATGCAAGCTTTTCTTGATTCCGACAAGCCTATGGCAAGAGGAATCGATGTTCCTTTTGCAAAAAAAGAAACAGCATTAAGAAATGACGAAATTGAATTAGCAATCGATGAATTCTTATTAGAATGGATTGATTTTGAAAATCATTACGATGAAGATGAAACTAGAAAAGAACTTCATCCTTATTATGGCTATTTAAATTATGATCAATGGATGCGCTTGCATTCAAAACATATTACACATCATTTTGAACAATTTGGATTAAAGTAAAAAAAGTGGCTCTCACCACTTTTTTTACTTTAATCCATTTTTCTCAGTTTTTCATCTTTCATTTCCAAACGCAACAGTTTCTTCATTGGTTTAGCATGTTTTGACTCAAATCTTTTTGAAACAATTTTTTGTTTGATTGGCTTATCTCCATCTAAAAGATTAACTGTCTGACTCATCGCAATCGAAGAAAACATAATTGCTACTCCTGCTAGTAAAATTTGATATCCGAATTTCATAATTTCTATTTTTTATTGATTGACATTTTTAACTTTACAAACATAATGCCATCGATATGCAACTCTTAATATATCCGCTTATTCCCACCATTATCCTCGGGACAATAAATGTTCTCTATTGGAGACGACAAGGCTATACTAATTTGAGTACAATTATTTTGAGTTACATTGCTTTTTATGCACTTTCATACACTATTCTTTCAAAACTTATTTAGTTTGCTTAACTTCGTAACACGTGAAAATCAAACAAAATATCAACCACCACATTGCGGCCATCAAACTTATCTTTGAGGAACTTAAAGCAGGTAATTTTTTACTTTTTTTTATTCCAGGGGTTGTCGCTTCAATCTTTTTTCTATCCATTTACAGTCTTACATCAAGCACTGCATCCTTGTTTGATTTTTTAGAGCATATACCTTTAATCGGTGGGTATTTAGCGGGGGGAGTGAACAAAACATTTGGTTTGCTCATGTTTCTGCTTCTTCAAATCTACATATTCTTTGTACTTACGGTTCTGTCCCCATTTAATACTGTACTTTCTGAAAAACTAGATGCCAAACTTACCGGAAAAGAGTATGTGTTCGATTTAGGTCAAGTAATGCTCGATCTGTTACGAATGATTTTCGTTGTATTTCTTGCCGTTTTTCTTGAGTACTTTACTATGATCGTGTATTGGATTATATCTTGGATTTTACATTTAGGTTTTTTAGATACAATTGCTTACATCCTCATTTCAGCCTTCTATTTTGGGTTTTCGTTTTACGATTATTCACTGGAACGTCACAAACAAGGTGTATTCTCAAGTTTAGGCTTCGCTTTTAAAAATATGGGAACGGTTATTTTAACTGGTTTGTGCTTTTTACTACTTTTCTATTTTCCATATGTTGGTGTAATAGTCGCTCCAGTTATCGCAACAATGATTGCAACAGTGGTATACCTCAAAAAAAATCAACTTATAAAATAATTATGATTGGATTAAAAGAAAGTTTTGGTTCAGTGTCATTCGAACAATGGATAGATCGTTTAAAAAAAGACCTTAAATCCGAAGATTTACATGAATTAAATAAGTTTGATGAAATTGAAAATTTCGGCTATACGTCATATTCTCATGAGAAATCAGTAGAAACAAACATTACAAATACTGAGTTTACCTCTAGCGATTCGAGAAACCATACTAATAATTGGAAAAATGTAGTTTTTATCGAAGTAAACGATGAAAAAGAAGCCAATTCAAAAGCACTAGAAGTCCTCATGAAAGGAGCCGATGCATTGCATTTCTCGATTCAAAAGAGCAATATAAATTGGGAGATCTTACTTGATAATATTGGACTCGAATATATTTTTACAGAATTTACGCTGCATTCAGCTGACCAATTTGGAGAATTACATACCCGAATTGGAGCAACATACCAGCGCAATATTGCTATCAATTTTGATCTAGTAAACGATGATACCACTCGCAAAGAACTTAAAAGTATCATCTCAACTTTAAATGGTAACTACTACCCTATTTTACTTGTAGATGGTTACAGTTTACAGCAATGCGGAGCGAATATTACAGAAGAATTGGCTTTTTGTCTTGCAACAGGTAATGAATATCTTATCTCATTAATGGATGCCGGTTTAACTATTGATCAAGCTGTTGCTTGTATTCATTTCAAAATGGGAGTTGGTGCTCACTATTTTCAAGAAATTGCCAAATTCAAAAGTTTTAAAGAACTATGGGCCGCTCTTACGAGCGAATATCATCCAAAAGAAAGCTCTTCATATGACTGTTTAATGAGCGCACAAATTGGCTCCCTGAACAAATCTTTAGCAGATCCTTACACAAATTTACTTCGCCAAACAACTGAAGTGATGTCAGCATCGATTGCAGGTGTTCATCGAATTGCTGTCCTACCTTATGATAGTACATCTGAAAATGGCACGAGTCAATTATCGGAACGAATGGCGCTGAATATATCATTAATTCTAAAAGAAGAAAGCTATTTTGACCAGGTAATTAATCCCATCAATGGTAGTTATTCTGTAGAGCAATTGTCAGCCACAATCAATGAAAAAGCGTGGGCCTTATTCGGCCAAATAGATGAAAAAGGAGGGGTTTTCAGTGAAGAAGCACTTCAAATTGTACGAAATAATGTTCTAGCAACTGCTCAAAAACGCGTAATCAGGGCTGGTGAAAAGAAAGACACCTTGATAGGAATAAACAAGTTTACGATTCCCGCTCAAACAGCTGTTTCATATAAGAAATCGAACAATTATTTAGGACTTCCACAGCTTATTTTGGAACGAGAATTAACAACTGCTAAAGCATGAACAGAATAAATTTTAAAGCCATTCCTTTCAAAAAAACGAACGGAACAGCATCAGCTGAAGCAAAAGAAGTATTTGAAACGGCTGAAAGAATTCATTTAAAGAATTTTTATTCAGATGCCGATATTCGTCAAACCGAACATATGGGTTCAGTTTCTGGACTTGCTCCGTTTTTGCGAGGACCTTACTCTTCAATGTATGCAATCCGACCTTGGACGATTCGTCAATATGCTGGATTTTCTACCGCTGAAGAATCTAATGCTTTTTATAGAAGGAATTTAGCCGCAGGACAAAAAGGACTTTCTGTAGCATTTGATTTAGCAACACACCGTGGTTACGATTCAGATCATGAACGTGTTGTTGGTGATGTTGGAAAAGCAGGTGTTGCCATCGACTCGATTTTGGACATGAAAATATTGTTCGATCAAATTCCTTTGGACCAAATGTCGGTTTCAATGACCATGAATGGTGCTGTTTTACCAATTATGGCATTTTACATCGTTGCTGCCGAAGAACAAGGCGTTTCGCTTGAAAAATTATCGGGAACCATTCAAAATGATATTTTAAAAGAATTCATGGTTCGTAATACCTATATCTATCCGCCGGAACCTTCCATGCGGATTATCACAGATATATTTGAATTTACGGCCAAGAACATGCCCTTATTCAACTCTATTTCCATTTCTGGCTATCACATGCAAGAAGCTGGTGCAACTGCAGCCATCGAACTAGCATATACTTTGGCTGATGGATTAGAATATCTCCGTGCAGGAATTAAAGCAGGAATGGATGTCGATCAATTTGCTCCACGTTTGAGTTTCTTTTGGGCGATCGGAATGAATCACCATATGGAAATCGCTAAGATGCGCGCAGGACGTTTAATATGGTCAAAATTGGTAAAACAATTCAATCCATCCAACGATAAATCACTAGCCTTGCGAACACATTGTCAGACTTCTGGTTGGAGTTTAACAGAACAAGATCCATTTAATAATGTTGCCCGTACCTGCATAGAAGCATTGGCTGCAGCATTGGGTGGAACTCAATCATTGCACACAAATGCCTTGGATGAAGCAATTGCATTACCCACTGATTTCTCAGCGCGAATTGCCAGAAATACACAAATATATCTACAAGAAGAAACAGGTATCACTTCATTTATAGATCCTTATGGAGGTAGTTTTTACATTGAAAAATTAACTGAGCAACTAACAGAAGAAGCTTGGAAATTAATCCAAGAAGTGGAAGAACTTGGTGGAATGGCGAAAGCGATTGAAACGGGACTTCCAAAAATGCGCATTGAAGAAGCTGCAGCAAGAAAACAAGCGCGAATTGATTCTGGAAAAGATATAATTGTTGGTGTAAACCGCTACATTGCAGATGAAAACAATCAACAAAAGATTGATATTCTTGAGGTTGACAATACAAAAGTCCGCGATGCTCAGCTAGGTCGACTAAAACAATTGAAAGAAAACCGTAATGAAGAAAAGGTTCAAGTTCTTTTAGTAGAATTAGAAAATGCAGCTCGAAATCATGAAGGAAACTTATTAGAAATTGCAGTTCGTTGTGCAAGAGAAAGAGCCTCTTTAGGAGAAATTTCTTTTGCTATGGAAAAAGTGTATGGCAGATATCAAGCAACGATCCGCTCAATTAGTGGAGTTTATTCTCATGAAGCTATGAACGATACAGATTTTACAAAAGCACGCGAATTAACAGAAAAATTTGCTGCGTTAGAAGGCAGACGACCACGTATAATGATTGCAAAAATGGGTCAAGATGGTCATGACCGAGGAGCAAAAGTGATTGCTACTTCATTTGCAGATATTGGTTTCGATGTTGATATCGGACCATTATTCCAGACTCCGCATGAAGCTGCAAAACAAGCTGTTGAAAATGACGTTCATATTTTAGGCGTTTCTTCATTAGCGGCTGGACACAAAACACTCATCCCCCAAGTTATTGATGAACTCAAAAAAATGGGTCGAGAAGATATCATGGTTGTTGCTGGTGGAGTTATTCCACAACAAGATTATGACTTCTTATTCAAAGCTGGAGTTTTTGGAGTTTTTGGTCCTGGAACTAAAATTTCAAAGGCGGCACAAGAAATTCTTGAATTACTTATAAAGAGTAACGAAACACTATAAAATTTGGATGGTGTTTTTGTATTAACAAAATAGTTTATTACATTCGGCATAGTTATTGAAAAGTCGACTGCTACAAAATCAAACATTATGAAAAGAACATTCGGATTAATACTATTCTTAATTGCTGGACTAACAGCTAATGCGCAAGCTCCCAATTATGACGACCTAAAAATTCTCTATGCTGATGCCAATTATGAAAAATTGACAAAAGTTGCAGAGGGATATACTTTAAAAGAGGATCAAAAAAAGAATGCGCTTCCTTTCTTATGGTTAGCAAAAGGATTATACAAAATTTCTCTTTCCGGAACAGACGATGAAAAATACAAAAATGCCTACAAAGATGCAATTGCAGCGCTAGGCAAAGCGATGAAAAATGATAAAGATGGTTCTCAATTGACTGACCACACTGAATTTATCGAGGAATTTCAATTTTCAATGGCGACATATATTGAAAATGACATCACAGCGAAAGACTATAGCAAAGCTTCAGGTTGGATTTTGAAATATTACAAAATCACCAAAAACCCTGTTGGAGCTAAGTTCTTAGATGGAGCAACTAAATACAGAAAAGCAGATAAAGGTGGAGCCAACACATTATGGAAAGAAGCTGACTTACTTTTAGGAAAAATCACTTCGATTGAAGATTGGTCAGAGGCAGACAAAATGATTTTACAATTAGGTGTGCTTCAAACAGCTGAATGTTACCTAGCTTCAAAACAAAAAGAAAAGGCTAAAACACTTTTAAATAAAATTGCTCAGTGGTACGAAGAGGACGCTGATTTCAAAGCAAAATATGACGAAATCGTCAACTAAATAATCAAAGCCCCGAAAGGGGCTTTTTTATTGTCAACAGTTTCGGTTTGATAATTATCAACGAAACAATTTAAGTAAAGTAAAACAATCACTATTTTTGAAATATGAAGAAGTATCTAAATTATTTCAAGAACAAGTACATTTTGACGATAACATTGTTTACGGTGTATTTCTTGTTTTTAGACGATGTAGATATCTTTACTGTAATTAACCACAATTACAAACTTCACAAGCTAGAAGAAGCTAAAGTAGAGACAACTATCAAACTGGATAGCACCAAGAAATTACTGAATAGAATGCGTTATTCAAGTGAATTAGAAAGTTTCGCACGTGAAGAAAAATTATTCAAAAAAGACAACGAAGAAATATTCGTAATTAGTTACGAATAGGTTCACATAGCCCAACTGATTTCTGATCAAAAACCTTTTGATCATGCCAATCAATCACCTTCGATCCAGGGAAATAAAACAATAAAATTTGCTTAAAATCATATCCTGATCGTGCCATTTTCATAGCCCCTTCTTGACACAAACCTACACCGTGTCCAAATCCACGTCCATTTATAACAACATCCTCACCATCAGGTCGACAGCTAAAATAAGTTGATTTCAAATTGAATTCTTCTCTTAAATCACGCAAGGGAATCCCGAAAATTGGATTTAGATAAAAGGCCTTTCTATCATCTTGGATAAAATTAAACATCATTGCAGCACAAATACTGTCTTGAATAGGAAAATTATATTTGTTTACTAAAAATTTTTTCCATTTTTCTTGACTGATTCTAGTTTCCCAAGTGGCTTGTTTGGTATAAACACAAAACGTATCCTTAAATGATGATAAATAAGGAATCGACTCATTCCACACATATTGAGGTTCACATGTTTGTCCCCCACAATTTGCATGAAAATACGAATCTATCAATGCCTCTTTAGTATCAGTTAAAACCAAGTTATGTGTGCGAACTACGGCACTATCGATAGTTGGAGTAAAACGCATCATGCTATGATAAGCTT
>JAIOZF010000097.1 GCA_021740745.1 Crocinitomicaceae bacterium
TAAGTCGATTGTTGCAAATGAAAAACATCAATCACAAAGTATTGAATGCGAAGCATCACCAAAAAGAAGCGGAAATTGTTGCAGACGCTGGAAAAGCTGGCTCAGTAACGATTGCGACAAATATGGCTGGTCGTGGAACAGATATTAAACTTGGTGAAGGAGTTAAAGAGGCTGGTGGACTTGCAATCATTGGAACAGAACGTCACGATTCACGTCGTGTTGACCGTCAGTTAAGAGGTCGTTCAGGTCGTCAAGGAGATCCAGGTTCATCACAATTCTTCGTTTCATTAGAAGATGATTTGATGCGTAAGTTCGGATCTGATCGTATTGCAAAACTAATGGACCGAATGGGCTTGAAAGAAGGTGAAGTCATTACGCATGGAATGGTTTCTAAATCTATTGAACGAGCACAGAAGAAAGTTGAGGAGAATAACTTCGGTATCCGTAAACGTTTGTTGGAATATGATGATGTGATGAATGCTCAACGTAAAGCAATCTACAAAAAACGTAGAAATGCCTTGTTTGGCGATCGTTTGGATTTAGATATCGACAACATGTTCTACGATATGTGTGAATCGACTGTGTTTGCGCACACTAAGAGTGATTTCGAAAGCTTCGAATTGGATTTGATTCGTTTAATTGGAATTGATTCACCTGTTGATGAGAATGAATACAAAACAATTGATCAGCAAAGTCTTGTAGAGAAAGTTTACACAGCTATGTCAGAACAATATGAGCGTAAAAACAGTAAAATCATTGTAAAGGCTTTACCACAAATAAAGCATGTGCATGAAACTATGGCCGATCGTTACAAGAACATTGTTTTCCCATTAACAGATGGTAGACGTGTGATGCAATTGGTTGTGAACCTTGAAGAAGCATACAAAACAGAAGGAAAAGGAATTGTTACTTCATTAGAAAAGAATGTAATTCTTGGAATGATTGATAATGAATGGAAAGAGCATTTACGTGAAATGGATGATCTTCGTTCAGCTGTAAATAATGCACAATACGAACAAAAGGATCCACTTTTAGTCTATAAATTAGAATCATTCGAATTATTCAAAGCGATGCTTGGAAGATTGAATGGTGAGGCGACAGAATTGTTAATGACAATGGACATCGCTGTCGAACAAGAAATTCAAAGTACGAACAAGGAAGCGACACAGAATCATTACGAGAAAGCAAAAGAGAATGTATCTCCAAGCAGTTCAAGTACAACTCCTCCCCGCTTTCAAGGAAGTGAAGGTTATGAATCTGCTATCGAAAATTCAGGTAGACAAGTTGAAAAGCAACAACCTGTAACGGTTGACCCTAAAGTTGGACGAAACGATGCTTGTCCTTGCGGAAGCGGTAAAAAGTTTAAACAATGTCACGGTAAATAATTAACACACTTTTTTGAGATGAAAGGCATACAAACAATTTCCATCATTGGATCTGGCAATGTTGCTTTTCATCTCGGAAGTGCCTTTTTAGAGCGAGGAATTAAAATCAAATCAATTTTTGGCCGCAATTCTGTAAAAGCCAATGAACTTGCTAATCATTTAGAAGCTGAACTCTGTTCTACTTTAGAAAATATAGCAGGTGATTTAATTCTAATCTGTGTAAGTGATGACGCAATTAATTCGGTTATTGACCAACTTCCGAGAAATTTAAAAATCGCTTACACTTCTGGATCTGTTGAATTGCATAATTATTCAAACCTCAACAACATTGGCGTATTATATCCTTTGCAAACATTTTCGAAAGAACGAACTGTAGAGATATTTGAAGTGCCTTTTTTGATTGAAGCCAATTCTGTTGATTTTGCACAAGAACTTTTTGATTTGGCGTGGCAAATCAGTAGAAAAGTTTCCTTTGCAAGCTCTTCTGAACGCAAAGTGTATCATTTGGCAGCTGTTTGGATGAATAATTTTACCAATCACTTAATTTATCAGTCCAAGGAAATTCTTGAAAAAAAGGAATTAAACTGGGAATATCTACTTCCTTTATTGAAGGAAACAGTGAATAAACTCGATTCAATGAATCCACACGACGCTCAAACTGGACCAGCACGTAGGAATGATCAAACTATCATTCAGCAACATGAAGAAATGTTGAGTGGCACACAAAAGGAAATATATACACTGCTCACCAAGAGTATAATTGACACTTACAAAAAATGATTAGCTATAAAGAACGATTAAATAACATCACTACGTTTATGTTCGATGTTGATGGCGTTTTAACGAATGGTGAAGTTCTCTTGTTTCAAGGAGAAGTTCTCCGCACTCTAAATGCTAAAGATGGATATTCACTGCAATATGCTTCAAAAATGGGTTATTCAATTTTCATAATAACTGGCGGAAATTCTTCAGATGTCAAAGATCGATTATTAGGACTAGGTGTAAAAGAAGTCCACCTATCATCATACAATAAAATGGCAGTATATGAAGATATTAAAAAGCGCCACAACTTGAAGGATGAAGAGATTATATATATGGGTGATGACATTCCAGATTATGAAGTAATGTCAACTGTTGGTTTAGCCGCGTGTCCGCAAGATGCTGCAGTGGAAATTAAAGAAATTTCGCATTATGAATCACCCTATAATGGAGGTCAGAATTGTGTTCGCGACATCATAGAACAAACGTTGCGCGTGCA
Organism: Crocinitomicaceae bacterium; assembly: GCA_021740745.1. Classification (GTDB taxonomy): domain Bacteria; phylum Bacteroidota; class Bacteroidia; order Flavobacteriales_D; family Crocinitomicaceae; genus M0103. The sequence continues at coordinate 2,644 of JAIOZF010000097.1, forward strand.
AGATAAATGGTTTTCGAAAGAAGCTTTTGAGTGGTAACTATTGAACAATCAACTTTTTTGTTGATTTCGTTCCGTTTTCCTTTTCAACCGTTACGAAGTAAATACCTGCATTCCATTTGGAGACATTGTATTCTTTCGTTTGCTCAACAATTTCAGTAGATAATTCTCGCCCATTCACATCTACAATTCGAACAGTTACTTTTTCAGCAACAGAAACTGTAAATTGATTTGCAGTTGGGTTTGGATAAACAGAAAAATTATTATCCATTTCTGTTTCATTCAAAAAGACCAAACTTTCTGTATTAGATAAATTAACGACTGGATAATTATCATTTGGACCAATTTTAATGACATAAACAGCACTTCCACCAAAATCTCCTGAAGCAAACGAACCTGTAGCGATGGCTCCACCATCCTTGGTTTTGATTAATTCACCATGTGTTTCTTCTAATGGGAAAGGAACAACAACAAAATTATTATCCCAATAAAGCGATTCGAAGTATCGATTGTAAATTACATCTGTGCTGTATCCAGCAGAAAATTGGTCCTTGAATTCTGCCGCAACATAAGCCATTCCAGCACTTCCATACTTAGCAACACCTTTCACTACTTTATCTCCTTCAGCGTGAGGGACCTCTTCTCCTTCTAATACACCATTGTTTTCCATTCGCAAAATGTACTCGTCTTTATCGCCGTCAATTGGGTGGATTCTTGAACCAGCGCAATACATCATGTTATAGATAAAATAAAAATCATTTAACTCATATGCTCCATAATTTCCATACTCCTTCACCCAATCAATCACACCATTCGAATAAAATCGCACAACGGCACCTTTTGTTAATGTTGAATCGACATTGTATTGAGAACCAACAGCATAAAACGTTGTATCATTCAATTGTTTTACTGAATTAAGAACATCCTCGCCTATTGAACCAAAATTTCGTGTCCACAATGTATCGCCATTGTGATCTGTCTTAACGATATAAAAATTCCCATTACTATTTGAAGTACTGCTTGTTTGTCCCACCATAACAATAGATGAATCAAGTGTAATTAAAGCGTCATTCATTTTTTCCCAACCTGAATTGCCATAAGAATTTTCTGAAATGAATTCTCCATTCTTGTTTACTTTCCATAAATGAAAATCAAAATCACCAGCACTGAAAGAATTACTGTATCCAGCAATAAAAAAAACGGAATCATTCCAATTTAAAATTCTTCTTCCCAAATCCGCTTCTGAACCACCAAAATGCTTAGCCCATAAGTGATTTCCATTTTTATCAATTTTCAACATATATGCTTGAGAAGGTGCATCAAAAAAACTACTCGAACTACCTGTAACAATGTATGAACTATCTGCCAATTCAACTATGCCCTGACCGAAATCGTAACCATTATCGGCAAACACTTTAAAAAACTTGATTTGACTCATAGAGAAGAATGAGCAGAAACAAGTAAATATCATCAAACTAACTATCTTTCTCATATTTTCCATCTTAAACGAAATACAACTGATTCTCCCATTCCCTTTCCTGAAACTGCACCAACAACTTCTTCTGTTGCTAAACCAATATCGAATTGTTTGTAATTAAAGGATGTATATAGACCAAATCTCAATTTGGAATATCCTCCATAACTTACATTTGCTCCAACTTGAAACCATTCGATTGGTTTATAATTTGCGCCAGCATAAATCATAGGTATTAAAGTCAAAGAGGGATACATTCTAACTCCGAAAAAGCTTTGTATTTTTTTAGAGCTTTGATTATCAACTATTTTACCTATTTGCAAAAATCCGGGTAATAAAGCAATTTTGTTGTAGCTTACTTCTTTAACATTCAAGGTATCTAATAGCGAAAAAGAATCACCAAAAATTGCAGCATCACCTAATAGTTGTGAAAACGATAATCCTTCATACGTAAAACTTGAATCGGCTTCGTATCTTTTAACATCAGGTAAAAAAGCAACACCAACATTCTTCACTAAAATTTGAATGTATGAAGTTTCTTCTGGTTTTATTTGCACTGGAAGGCGGACATCAAAATCAATTCCGATCCCCCAACCTTTCATAAATTTACTACTTGAAGAATACTCTGCAAACCCGTCATAACGAATACTAATTGAATCTGCATCACTATTTTGGAAAATACTTCCTTGCTGAATATTTGCTCCACCATAGCCTAAAATATTGTAAAAATTCAACGAAAGATTTGATTTTGTCTTTTTATCAATAATTCCAAAACCAATTTTTTGATACGACCAAGCACCGAAACGTGCACCAGTCAAGTCAATTGATTCGCCCAAATAACGTTGATTTCCGTAAAATGCCAAACCAAACAAATCACTCGTATATAAGGCTGAACCAAAATTATAATATCCTCCCTTGATTAACCAACCGATATTCTCTTGTTTAAATAGATTTGTCTTGTAATTTCTAAATTCAACTTCGGCCTGCACATCTGCTCCAATGCGATTCAATCCTTTGTGCTTATCAAATGAAGCGTCTTTAATTTCATTCGTAATTTCTCCACCGAATAAAAGCTTAGAACTAAACTGACGTTCTATCCCCGTAGCTCCGAAATCAGCTAAACCTGTTGTGATTACTTCATATTTATGAACAAGTGTGTCGTATTGAATCGGGATCAAATATTGCGAGAAGCTTGTGTAAAAGCTAAAAATAAAACTGTAAAATAAAAGGCTTTTCTTCATCTTATATCTTCGCTTTTACTCTAAATAGAGCCTTCATTTTTACTGCCATAAAAGCACCAGCTGGCACAGCGACCTGTTGATTTAAAGAAGTTAATGGATCCGGAGTGTCTAATCTCACTTCCAAACTTACTTTTTTGATTAAGTCCAAATCACGCAACATCGCTTCTGTTAAAATAGCATGAACCTCAGATTTTTGCTTTTGCAAGTTATCTGCAGGATCAATCGTTCCGTAAAGAGAGGATTGAATAGGTGATGATGCGTAAATCGTGTACATGTATTGACCTTGTTCATTTAACAAATACAATACAACAGTTCCTTTGAATGGAAAAGCATTTGTAACATTCAGCACAATATCACCTGATTCCAAATGTGATTTCTCTAAATCTTGATTCACATCTAAATCAAATGTATCTTTTAAGGTCAACCCATCAACGCCAATTGTCAATGGCAACTCTGCTTTCAATTTAACTTTTAAACGACTTGAAGGAAAAATTTCATCATAACCACCGGAAACATTTCCATAAGGATTCAACTCAATTTTATATCCAACAGTGTGGGTGACACCTAAATTTTCAATATATGCTTCCACATTACTATTGGAGGAATTGAATTCAATAACTTGTGTTGAAGGTGTCAAAGTTGACCAAGAACCTGTTGCTTGATTCAAATAAATTGGATTGTTCATTTGCGCAGAACTTAGATTCACCGTATTGGCAACATTGTTTGTATTTGTAACTTGTGTAATCGTTGCTCTGGAACTGACTTTCAATCCGTTTTCAATTTCAAAACGAATTGCTGTCTGCGGTAAATCAATTGCTCCACCCACTACATTCTGCATCAAATCAATGTTGTAAGAAGATGTATCTGTCACAATCTTGTTCCCAAAATAACCACGAGCATAATCAACTTTAAGATCTTTAAACTCGGCTTCTACCTTGAAGTCTTGTGCGCTAGAAATGGTGACAGCTGGTCCTGCAGGATCCGAATTTACAATTAGTTTGGATTGTAAAACATTAAAATCTGTCCCAAACTCACCGGTTAAATCAATCCAATAATCAGAGATATCTAAAGTTGCATTTGCAACACCAGGGTTCGCAATCGTACCCGGAGGTGCTGCATAATTTTGAGAAAATTCTATTCCATCTTTAGTTACCCCAGGCAATTTAACCGTGAAAAATGCAATTGTCGCAAGTGGATTAAATACTTTTACTTTAATGATTCCATTTGAAACATGAATTTTTTTCAATTCCATCGAAGGTATATTGATGGTATGTTCTTCAATCTGGTTGACAATGTTAAATCCAGGTGGGACGTTTAGTGTTCCAGAAGTCAACGAAAAAACTTGATTTATCACTGTATCGGGAATGGTTAAAATATCTGCTAAACCAATGTTTAGGATAGTTCTTGATAAATCTACTGTGTAAAATGAATTTACATCAACTGCTAAGGTTGAATCATTTACTAAGTTTTTCAAGGACAGTGTGTCATTGACAATTGGAACCACCCAATCCGTGTCCCAAGACGTTTTCTCTTTTCTACAAGAAGTAGCAAGTAGTAAGCTTAGTGAACAAAAGAATATAATTTTTTTTACCACGGTTATTTAACGATTTAAATCAAAAATTGGTTGGTTAAGCGCGCTCTATAATTGTTGCATATCCTTGTCCAACACCAATACACATGGTTACCAAGGCATAACGCTTTTTCGTTTTTTGTAATTCAATTGCTGCTGAAAGTAAAATACGCGCTCCCGACATTCCTAGCGGATGTCCAAGTGCAATACCTCCTCCATTTGGATTAATTCTCGGATCATTATCTGCTAGCCCCATTTGTCGTGTACAAGCCAAAACTTGGGCGGCAAATGCCTCATTTATTTCAATAATATCCATTTGATCTAATGTCAAACCTGCACGGTCTAATGCTTTTTGCGAGGCGTAAACTGGGCCAATACCCATGATTCGAGGCTCCACCCCCGCTACAGCTGCACTAACAATACGTGCCAATGGTTTCAAATTGTGTTCACTTACAGCTTCACCAGATGCTAATAACAAAGCAGCAGCTCCATCATTCAGTCCGGATGCGTTTCCAGCCGTAACTGTTCCATCTTTTTTAAAAGCTGGACGCAGACCTCCTAAACTTTCTAAACTCGTTTCTGGACGAGCAAATTCGTCAGTATCAAAAACAATTGGATCTTTTCTTTTTACTGGAATTAAAATCGGAGTAATTTCTTCTGCTAATCGACCTGAGTTAATTGCATTAGCTGCTTTTTGTTGCGACCACAGTGAAAATTTATCTTGGTCCTCTCTTGAAATACCATACATTTCAACTAGATTTTCAGCTGTTCCTCCCATACTGTCAACGCCGTATAATTCTTCCATTTTAGGATTTATAAAACGCCATCCAAACGAAGAATCAAACATTTGCGCGTCACGACCATAAGCACTAGATGTTTTAGAAATCACCCATGGTCCGCGTGTCATATGCTCTACTCCGCCAGAAATATATACATCTCCAGCACCATCTTTTATCGCTCTAGCTGCATTTATTGTTGAAGCCATTCCGGAAGCACACAAACGATTTACTGTTTCGCCTCCCGATTGAGCGGGTAATCCAGCTAACAAGCCTGCCATTCTCGCTACATTTCGATTGTCCTCACCAGCTTGATTGGCGCAACCGAAGATTACATCTTCAATAAGATTTGGATCAAGGTTTTTATTTCGTTCAACTAAAGCACGAATGACATGTGCAGCTAAATCGTCTGCACGCATGTTGGAAAGTGTTCCTCCAAAATTCCCAATCGCACTGCGAATTCCATCAACAATAAAGACCTCTTTTGACATATTTCTAATTTGAAGGGCTAAGTTAACATTTTTGGTTTTGTTGAAAACTAATTTTAGTTGGAACCTGATTATTTCTTATTTTAGATACCATTAAAGTTAAAAACAAAAACCGTGAAACAACCACATTTAAAACTACTTTTGATGCTATTACTGGCTAGTTTTCAGTCAAATGCACAAGAAGAATTAACTCCGCAGGAAAAAGCTTATCGCGATTCAATTACAGCATTGAACATTCAGAATGACGCAATTGCAAAAAGCCAAGAATCTTATAATAAAGGGATTGAGTTCTTTAATGCGAAGAATTACACTTCTGCCATACAGGAATTTGCAAAGTCCGTGCAATTTGACGCAAATTTTACAGCAGCATACTACAATAAAGGTGTGGCTGAAAATGAAGCCGAAAAATATAGCGATGCGATAAAATCCTTGACCACTTTGATTGAAAAGAGTCCATCTTATTCAAAAGCATTCTTTCAACGAGGTAGAGCTTATCAGGGGTTAAATGATTATTTAAAATCTGAAAAGGATTACGAAAAATCAATTCAACTGGACGCAACAAATCCTAAAGCGCATTATAACTATGGTACTTTGCGTTTTTTACAGCAAGATTATAATGGTGCAATTAAATATTTTACCAAAGCGATTGAATTAGATCCAAATTTTGCATTTGCATACAATGATCGCGGGAGCTGTTATCGCATGTTAGGAAATTATCCAAAGGCCATATTGGAATATGAAGAAGCAGTGAAAAAAAATCCAAAGCTTGCATTTGTATTGAATAATATCGGTACGACTAAAAAGAAAATGAAAGATTATGCAGGTGCAATGGC
>JAIOZF010000098.1 GCA_021740745.1 Crocinitomicaceae bacterium
TGAAAACACATTACATCAGGATTTTCACTTTGGATGTATTCAAATATTTTGTTCCGACTTTCAAATCGAATAGTTGGATCAGAAAGGTATAAATCAAATAAGCGCACATTGTAACTCATTACATGCAATACATTTGAAGTTGCAGGGATTTCCTGTTCTGAACCCATTGCAATCATTCGGAAATGTAACTTACCACCAATTAACAAGACAGCGAGAACGACCAATGCCATACGTGATTTAGCGAGACTCCAAATAATTAAAAATAACAGCGTAAAAAGGAAAATTATTGGGTAAGCCAAGCCAAAGAATGGCAATAATTTAAATGTGTTTGGATGAACGTAAGGTGCTAAATAAGCCAAAAGTAATCCGCCTAAGCAAATGAAGGTTAACACCTTGATTAAAGAAGAAAAACGAAGTATACGCTTCAATAAATCAGCCATTTTTGCTTTGTTGGAACAAGAAGTCTTTTTCTGCTTTCGTCAGAGATTCATACCCTGATTTCGAAATTTTGTCTAAGATAGCATCAATTTTTTGCTGACGCAATTTTGCTTCTACAATAAATTCTTCATCTGTTTTGAAACGAGCATTCGTTGCTCCACCTTTCTTCACTGTTAATTTGCTTTTTGGTTTGAATAAACCACTAAAGAATCCTCCAATGGATTCAATAAATTGTTGAAATCCCGTCACAATATTCATTTTACTATGTAAATTTTTAATTGAAAGTAAACCTAAAATTACTCCCCCCAAATGTGCAAAATGTGCAGTCGGATCTTTTATTGAGTTATCTGAAAGATTTGAGTAAATAGAAGATAAATCAATTAAAATAAATATTCCTGCAAGAAGAATTATTTTAACCGGAAACAAACCGAAAAACAATACTTGTAGATTAGGACGATAGAAGGCTAAAGCAGCGAAAATTGACATTATTGCTCCTGATGCACCAATAACAGGCGTATATCCTAATCTTGGAAATAAAGTATGTATTAAAATTTCAAAAATACATCCGAAAAAACCACCTAAAAAATAAGTATATATCAAACGCTTTCCATCAAATAATTTTTCAAATAATTGACCAGCAAAGTAAAGCATTATCATATTTGAAATTAAATGAAAGATTGCTATGTGAGTGAAAATACTAGTTAATATCGTCCAAGGTTTAATTATGAAATATGTAAACCTTGTTTCTAAAGTGAAAAATGAAAAAAATCCATCATAAAATATTTTGGAGTCATTTCCCCAAATTAATCTGGATAGTACTTCTATGAAACCAATAAACAAAAAAACACATACGTTAATCGTTATCAATCGAACAGTCATACCACCTGTTCTCCATTGATTTTTTAAAATGTCTGAAAAAGAATGTTCTGTTTGCATTAATAAAAGTTTTGTCGATCTGTTTTACGCCAAATAAGTACCAGTACAATTCCAACAATTGCACCACCTACATGGGCTAAATGCGCGATTTGGTCATTGCGTCCATAAAAACTAGAATAGATTTCAAACAACAAATATGCTCCAATCAAGTATTTTGCTTTTACTGGAATAGGAGGGAACAGCAGCATTAATTCAGTATTTGGAAAGAGCATTGCAAAACCGGCAAGTAATCCAAACAAAGCACCTGAGGCACCAACCATGACAGACATACTTTGGAAAATATACTGATTCCCTGGTTCATTTAATTCTGGGTTTCTGAATTCGTAAATGGCGTATTTTTTTGCTTCTATAAACTCTAATAATGAGTTTGGATCTACGCCCAAACGATACAATTCACTTTTCGCTTGCATCAATTGGTAAACGCCAATTCCGTTGTACAAAGCGAATGCTCCCAGTCCCGCAGCAATGTAAAAAATAAAGAATCGTTTGTGTCCCCAAACTCGCTCCAGATGCGCTCCAAACATCACCAACAAAAACATATTAAAGAAAATGTGGAACGGTGAACTCAAGTCGTGCATAAACATATGCGTCACAATCTGATATGGCTTGAAAAGTGGTGAATATACGTAGTGTACACCCAACAAATTAGTGGCATCAATGCCTTTAGATGAAATCACAAGTGCTGCAACATAAAATAGTATGTTGAGGATCAAGATGTTTTTCGTTACCTGTGGTAAATTGTTAAAGAAATTCATAGTTCGTTAAAATCGCTTTGATAATTCGTCAAGTGATATCGTTTGCATCACTCTTTTTCCTTCTGCTGTGATGGCGTGTTCTGGACAAAGGAACAATTGTTCCATCAAGTCACGCGCAGCCACCGAATTGTTTATTTTTTTTGTTTTACCCACCGAACTTGCAATTGAAAGCACAAGCGCATGGGCAATTTCACCTTTATCAATATCTTGAAACGCAATTTTCGCCAACACTGTATCTATACAATCATGAATACTTTCTTCTTGCAAAACAGCTGGCACCGCTTCAATGATAATCATGTTTTTATCAAATTTCCACTCAAAACCAAAACGTCCCAAAAGACTTGCATTGCTTTCCCATTCTGTTATTTCAGCAGATGAAAATTCCTTTTCAATGGGGAAAAGAAGCTTTTGTGAGGCAATCGGATTCCCAATAAACTTGGCCATAAGTTCATCGTAAATGATACGTTCAAAAGCCCGTGGAATGTCAATTAATAAAATTCCTGTCGCACCAGTGGTAATTAAATACCTCCCTTTAAACAAGAAATTATTCATTTCAAAACTCGAATGATCTTCGTCAATTAAAGTATTATTGGCTTTTTCCTCTTCTTCAATCGTATAAAAAGCATCCCAATCTGATTTACGAATGTCATTCGTCCCAAATCCTTCTGAATGAATAGCTTTCGTAAATTGATTTCCCTTTGACGCGCCAGATGTTGCCGTGTTACTTTGAAAAGGATTGTAAAACGGATTGACTTTAACTTGAGGCTCAGTCGCAGGCATGTTTCGCATTTCAAATGGTAAATCAAAGCTCGTTTCTCGCTCAAAATCGAGCGTTGGTGCAATGTTATACTTTCCTAATGCTTGTCGAACACTACTAAATATGATTGAATAAATCAACCGGTCTTCTTCGAATTTTATTTCCGTTTTAGTCGGATGAACGTTCACATCAATTTTAGATGGATCAACCGTCAAATACAGAAAATAACTCGCAAAATGTTTGGATGGTAAAAGTCCATCAAATGCTTTATTTAATGCGTGATTGAAATAAGTATCCTTGAAGAATCGATTGTTAACGAATAGAAACTGTTCACCTCTCGTTTTTTTAGAAAATTCAGGTTTACCGATGTAGCCTTTTAATTCGACTATTTCCGTCGTTTCTTCGATTGGAACCAATTTGTCGTTCGAATTTCTTCCAAGAATATCAACAATTCGTTTTCTTAAAATAGCTGGATTTAACTGATAAATCTCAGTATCATTATGCTTTAGTGTAAACGCAATTTCTGGATGTGCAAAGACAATACGTTCAAATTCATCTTTGATGTGATTAAATTCAACATTTTCAGATTTCAGGAAATTTCGGCGTGCAGGAACATTGTAAAAAAGGTTCTTTACTTCGAAAGATGTCCCAACTGGACAAACCGTTTGATCGTTCGAAACAATTTTACTTCCCTCAATTTCCAGTAAAGTACCCGTTTCTGAGCTAGCTTGACGCGTTTTTAAAGTTACATGTGATATCGCTGCAATAGACGCAAGTGCCTCACCACGGAATCCTTTTGTTTTGAGAGCAAAAAGATCATCGGCGTTAGCTACTTTACTCGTTGCGTGACGTTCAAAGCAAAGAATAGCATCACTTTCATTCATTCCATCACCGTTATCGATGATTTGAATCAATGTTTTACCTGCATCTTTAATAAAAACTTGAATTTTTGTAGCCCCAGCATCAATGGCATTTTCAACCATTTCTTTCACAACAGAGGCTGGACGCTGAATAACTTCTCCAGCGGCAATTTGATTTGCAATATGATTGGGTAATAGTTTAATAATGCCGCTCATCTTACATTATCTTTTTAACTACTACATCTACTTCATCTAAACCAGAGAAAATAAAATAACCAAGCACCAAAATAATAGCAATCAAAATAACAATTCGAATGTTAGAGGTTGATTTTGCTTTACTAGCATGCTGACTTCTTGACCATGTGTTTTGCATGTTTTGACGCAAGATGGCTTGTCTTTCTTCGGATGAAAGTTCTTCATTGTCGAGTTTTTCGTATTCAGCTTTTTTCAAATCAAGACGTTCCTTTCGCTCATCATAATACATCGGCGAATAGTCGAAGCGTTTGTGCCGCATCTTTTTATTTAAAAACCTGAACTCCATAATCGAAAAACTCTTTAAACAAAAATAACAAAATATTGTGCTAAAATCACGCCTCTTACTCAATTATCATTCCATCGAGCATTAACTGACAAATGGTCAGTTTCTTATAAAAAAAACGATAATTTCAGAGCAAGATTGTGCCTTTATCGGAAACAACTCGTTAAATTCGTGACATGATTAAAAAGCGCTTTTTTCCAGTACTTATTTCCTTCTTTTTTTTAGCTACAATTCCCTTGTTGTTATCTGTTGATAAGGGCAGTAGTAAGGATAAGAAATCAAGTGTTCGATCTTCCTTGCCATCATCTGTTTGGGCGCAAGCGCAATTGAATAAAATGAGCTTGGAAGAGAAAATCGCTCAGTTTTTTATGGTCGCTGCCTATTCAAACAAAGGTGAGGATCATTTACAGGAAATCGACCGTTTAGTGAGTGAATACAAGGTTGGTGGGGTAATCTTTTTTCAAGGTGAACGAGAAAATTTACTTTCATCAATAAGTCGTTTTCAGGCAAAAGCAAAGGTTCCTTTGTTTATCGGAATGGATGCTGAATGGGGAGTAAGCATGCGTTTGTTTGGCGAAGATCGTTTTCCCTATGCGTATACATTTGGAGCCGCAAATGATGTGAATCTTTCCGAGAAAATGGGCGCTATGATGGCGCAAGAATGCAGGGATTTGGGAATACACATGAATTTTTCTCCTGTGGCAGATGTCAATAGTAATCCAGATAATCCAGTGATTGGATTTCGATCGTTTGGTGAAAATCCAAAGATTGTTGCTGATCAAGTGAGTGCCTTTGTCAAAGGAATGGAAGGAAATGGAATCATGACAAGTATCAAGCATTTTCCAGGTCATGGAAACACCGATAAAGATTCACATTTTGAATTACCGACCGTTTCGCAATCGTATAAAACAATTGATGCCATTGACTTTTTTCCTTTTCGTGAAGGAATTCGTGCTGGTGCTTCGTCAGTAATGATTGGTCATTTGAATGTCCCTGCGCTCGATGACAGTGGCACACCTTCAAGTTTGTCCTCAAAAGTGATTAAGGATTACCTAAAAACGCAACTAAATTTCAATGGATTAGTCATTTCAGATGCCTTAAACATGAAGGCTGTAGCGGATAAATATGGAAAATCAGAAGTCGTTGTAAAGGCATTTCAAGCGGGATGTGACATTTTATTATTTCCAGAAAGTGTTGGTGATGCAATTGCTTTGATTGAAAAGAAAGTTCAAAAGGGAGAAATAAGCTTAAGTGAAATTAATGAGCGATGCTTGAAAGTTTTAGCAGCAAAACATAAGTTCGTTGTTGCTCCAAAAACACTCAAAAAATACAAGAAGGAAGAAATTGAATTTGCTCAAAAGCAAGTTTATGAAAAGGCAATCACAATCGTTAAAAATGAAGGTGATTTATTGCCATTAAAGCGCTTGGATAAGAAAATTGCACGTGTCTCAATTGGTATGAATACCTTTTATTTCCGAGAAGGAGTGCAAAATTTCGCGGATGTAAAGCATTTTCATTATTTCACTGCAGACGAAGCAATAGAAAAATTTATTTCTAAAGCTAGTGATTATGATGTAATTCTTGTCTCGTTGCATGCATCAACTGTCAGAGCGAAGAATAACTATGGTTTTGGAGATAATTGGCAAACATTTTTAACTAAGTTACCAGCTGAGAAGGATGTTGTGTTGTCACTTTTCGGGAATCCGTATGCTTTGGAAAATGTGGACTTGTCCAAAATAAATGCTGTTGTGGTTGGATATGAAAATCACAAGTTTGTACAAGACCGCATGGCACAGTTGATTTTTGGTTCAATCCCAGGTCTTGGTCAATTACCAGTTACGATTAAAAATTCATTTTCTCGGGGCGCAGGAATTCAAACACAAAAATCGGGACGACTGAAATTTTCGCAACCAGAAGAATTTGGCATTGATCCAGAAAAACTAAAAGAAATTGATCGTATTGTGGAGAACGGAATAAGTAAGGGTGCTTTTCCAGGATGTCAAATCGTTGTTGCGTATAAAGGGAGTATTATCTACCGAAAAAGTTTTGGAACCAAAATGTACGATGATACACTTCCTGTTAAAAATTCAGATCTATATGATATTGCTTCTGTGACCAAAATCGCTGCGTCAACTGTTGGATTAATGCGTTTGCAAACAAAAGGAGAATTTTCACTGGACAAAACATTGAAAGATTACTTAGGTGATTTAAATGATAATAGCTATAATTCGATCCGTTTACGCGACATGATGGCGCACCAAGCTGGATTAACTGCATGGATTCCTTTTTACAAACGCACCTTGAAAAATGGTGAATTAAATTCTAGTATTTATTCGGCTGATAAAACGGGAGATTATCAATTACAAGTCGCGAAGGACATATACATCAAAGAGAATTATGTGGATTCGATTTATCGTCAAATTATCAAAACTCCACTTGCCGCAAAGACCTATGTATATTCTGATTTAGGTTATTATTTCGTGAAGAAAATTATTGAAAAGCAAACCGATAAGTCATTCGATCGCTATTTGATGGATGAAATTTACAAGCCAATGGGATTAAGAACATTGCGTTATCAACCCTTGAATTTCTTTGATAAGAGTCGTATCGCACCAACTGAAAAAGACATGGCATTCCGCAAACAACAAGTGCATGGACATGTGCATGATCCAGGTGCGGCAATGTTGGGTGGAGTTGGAGGTCACGCTGGACTTTTTTCGAATGCAACCGATTTAGCTTCCTTGATGCAAATGATTTTAAACAAAGGAAGCTATGCTGGAGTTCGCTATATTAATGAGAGTATTGTGGATGAGTACACGAAAGCCCAATTTTCAGGAAGTAGAAGAGGGGCAGGCTTTGATCGACCGACAGCAAGTGGTGGTGGAACATGTCATGAATTAGCATCACAGCAAAGTTTTGGTCATTCTGGATTTACGGGGACATTAGCATGGGCAGATCCGACCTATGAGATCAATTATGTTTTTCTTTCCAATCGCGTTTATCCGAGCCAGGAAAATTGGAAAATTCGTGATATGAATATTCGAACAGAAATTCAACGCGTTATCTACGAAGCAGTAAAAGCTGCTAAATAAGCATGAAAGACTGGAGGAAATATCTGTTTTCATTAGCAGTTTTGATTCTTTGTGCCTCTTTATTTGTGACATTTTTACGATTCCATGAAGACCGAGTTGAAATTATTGGATGGCGTTTTGAAGATCCATTATTCCCCTTTTTACCGCGTCAAAATTTATCACTGCTGATTTTTACTTGCACCTATTCGTCATTGATTCTTTATTTCGCATTGTGCTTTAAGCAATCCCATTTTATCATTAAACTTTTATTGACCTATTCAGTTATTCTAGTGTTTAGGATGGTGACATTGAGTCTCATACCGTTGCGAGAACCGTTGGATTTAATATTTTTGGAAGATCCTTTTATGAATGATTTAATTTATCCTGGACGAATCGTTCGTGATTTGTTTTTCAGTGGTCACACAGCCTTGATTTTTTCCATGTTTTTATTGTCAGGAAAGAAACTTTTATTCTTGATTTTGACAATTATAGTTGGGGTCTCATTGATGATTCAGCGCGTGCATTTCAGCATTGATGTCTTTGCTGCTATTCCATTTGCATATTTGGCAGTATTTGTTGTAAAGAACATAATGTCGCATCGAATGTTTGTTGGAAAAGGGTAAATTTGTGTTGAGATATTGATCGTTAAAAATGAAACGTACATGTTTTATTAAAAACAAGATTTAAATATTTTGTCTTAGGTTTTTTCATTCGATTTCATCTCAATTTGAAAAAGATTTGATTCACACAAGTGAACTATATAAAAAGTTAACATGAAAATAGGAATAGTTTTATACCCAACGTTTGGTGGAAGTGGAGTTGTTGGAACAGAGTTGGGTAAGGCCATGGCGGCTAAAGGTCATCAAGTGCATTTTATCACCTATTCACAACCTGTTCGATTAGGAGCATTTCGTGAAAATATATTTTATCATGAAGTGGCGGTGAGTGATTATCCCTTGTTTGAATACCAACCTTATGAAACTGAATTGACAAGCAAAATGGTGGATGTGGTGAAGTACGAGAAATTGGATTTGTTGCACGTTCATTATGCAATTCCGCATGCTTCAGCAGCTTTTATGGCAAGAGAAATACTGCGTTCACAAGGTATTTCGATTCCTTTCATTACAACTTTGCATGGTACAGACATCACCTTAGTTGGTAAAGACCCCTCTTTTGAACCAGTAATTACTTTCTGTATTAATCAATCAGACGCTGTGACAGCAGTTTCAGAAAGTTTAAGACAAAGTACCTATGAACATTTTGCTACAACACGAGAAATTCATGTTATTCCAAATTTCGTTGTGCCAGCAGATGCAGAATCTGCAACTTATAAGCAGATGCGTTCTAAATATGCCTTACCTGAAGAGAAAATTCTTTGCCACGTTTCCAATTTCAGAAAAGTAAAGCGTGTAGAAGATGTTGTTGCGGTTTTTGCAAAAGTCAACGAGAAAGTTCCATCTAAATTAATATTAGTTGGTGATGGTCCAGAGCGTTATTCGATTGAAAAATTATGCAGAGAATTTGGCATTTGTGACAGAGTAATCTTTATTGGTAAAGTGCGTGATACAGCCCATGTATTAGAAATTGCTGATATTTTCTTATTGCCTTC
>JAIOZF010000019.1 GCA_021740745.1 Crocinitomicaceae bacterium
AACGTCACATAAAAAACTTACATCTTCAAAATGCCCTTTTTAAGCAATAAATGCGCAATTTGAACAGCATTTGTCGCAGCTCCCTTTCTAAGATTATCAGCAACAATCCACATATTTAAAGTATTTGCTTGTGACTCATCTCGACGAATTCGTCCAACAAATACATCATCTTTCCCTTCTGCGTATTTCGGCATTGGATAAGAGTTCGTTGTTGGATCGTCCTTTAACGTAATTCCTGGTTGTTCATGCAACAAGCGACGAACCTCTGATAAATCAAAGTCCCTTTCAAATTCAATATTCACAGCTTCCGAATGTCCACCAACAACCGGTACACGCACTGCAGTAGCTGTAACATTTATTCTTGGATCTAAAATCTTTTTCGTTTCATTCGTTAATTTCATCTCCTCTTTTGTGTAACCATTCTCGATAAACACATCACATTGAGGAATACAATTTTTATCGATTGGATAATGATAGGCCATTTCGCCTTGTTTTCCAACACGCTCGTTTTCCATTTGTTGAACAGCCTTTACCCCTGTTCCTGTAATCGATTGATAGGTTGAAATAACAACACGCTTGATTCCATAAGCTTTGTGCAAAGGCGAAAGGGCGAGCACCAATTGAATTGTGCTACAATTTGGGTTGGCAATAATTTTATCATTCTCTGTTAAACTGTCCCCATTTATTTCAGGAACAATTAATTTCTTATCCGGATCCATTCTCCAAGCAGAAGAATTATCAATAACAAAGGTCCCAACAGCGGCAAATTTTGGCGCCCATTCAAGGGATGTTTCACCACCTGCAGAAAAAATTGCTACGTCAGGTTTCATGCTAACCGCAGTTTCCAATCCAACTACCGTGAATTCTAGTCCACCGAAGTGAATTTTATTCCCCACTGATTTCTCAGAAGCCACCGGAATTAATTCTGTAATCGGGAAGTTTTGTTCTCTTAGAACTTCTAACATAACGTTTCCTACCATACCGGTAGCACCAACAACTGCAACTTTCATAGCTTATTTCTAATTCTTTGTCAAAATTAGTATATTTGATTGCACAGAAAAGCATCCGATGAAATACTTTTTACTACTTGTTACATTCTTAACTCTACCGCAGGTTTTCGGACAAGTTTCTGACAATTTTTCGGATGGTAATTTTTCACTTACTCCAACATGGTCAGGAGATGATAGTGTTTACACCATTTTAGATGTTGCTGGAGATTTTCAACTGCGATCCAACAAGCTTCTACCGAATTCAAGCTTTTACTTAGCAACTGCTTCTACTCTATCAACTGATGCACAATGGGAGTTTTTTGTCAATCTGAATTTAAACACCTCAAGCGCTAACTATACAGATATCTATTTAACGGCTGATCAATCAAATTTACTGAGTCCAAGCTTAAGTGGTTACTTCGTGCGTATCGGCGGAACAACGGATGAAATTTCGCTGTACAGAAAAGTTGCAGGTACAGCTACCAAGATAATTGATGGTGCAGATGGAATCACAAATACTTCAAACAACACATTAAAGATTAAAGTGATTTGCACTGCAAGCAATGATTGGACATTGAGCAGGGATATAACAGGGACAGGAATCAGCTTTTTTACCGAAGGAACCATTAATGATGCTTCAGTAACTGGAAGTTCTTTCTTTGGTGTTTCAATAACCCAATCAACAGCGAGTTTTTTTCAAAAACATTTTTTCGATGATTTATATGTTGGACCTATCATTTATGACGTAACGCCACCTGTTCTAATCTCAGCTACAGCAATAAATGCTACCCAAATAGATGTTTTGTTTAACGAACCATTGAATCAAGCAAGTGCTGAAACACTTCTAAATTATACGCTTCAGGTTGCCCCTCCAACACTTGCGGCAGTTAATTTAGACCTTACAAATCCAGCTCTTGTTCACTTAACAACGAGCACTGCCATGACAAATGGCACCAGTTATACGCTCAATTCCAATAATATAGCTGATGTCTCTTCCAATGTTTCTGGAACGCAATCCGTTCCGTTTCAATATTTGGTTGCTGAAAATCCTATTGTTGGGGATGTTATTATTAATGAATTCTTATGTGACGAAACCCCTTCGGTTGGCTTGCCTCTTGTTGAGTATGTAGAAATCGTAAATTTAAGCTCTAAATACTTTAACTTAAATGGCTGGAAGTTGGGGGATGCCTCTTCCGATGGAACCGCTCAAACAGCTTGGTTAATGCCTGGTGAACACAAGGTATTATGTGCTACGGCGAATGTGGATTCTTTTAGTGTAGCTGTTCCCGTTTCAAGTTTTCCGAGTTTAAATAATTCTGGTGACGACATTGTTTTGAAAGACAACACCGGTTTGATTTTAGACAAAATATCCTATAACCTAACTTGGTACAATAATCCCGCTAAAGAAGATGGAGGCTATTCGATTGAGCGCATCAACCCGAATGATCCATGCTCAGCCGCCGATAATTGGAAAGCAAGTAATGCATTTATTGGTGGTACACCGAGTGCAATCAATTCTGTATACAATATCACACCCGATACCGAGAATCCGCAGATTATAGAATTAATCGCACTAGCGCCAAATTTCCTTGAAATTTATTTTTCAGAAGGAATGGATTCGACTTCTTTGAAAAACATGGTGACCGACATTAACCCCAATTTGATAATCTCCAATAATTATGTTTTGAGTGCCTTTCCGAATATGTGTACGTTGGAATTTGCAACTGCACTTGTACCAAGTTTAAATTACACTATACAACTTACTGGCGCCTCAGATTGTTGGGGAAATACGAATGTACTATTAGATCAATTCACGCTGCCAGATTTAGCTGAAGCAGGCGATGTAATCATCAATGAAATTTTATTTGATCCCTACACAGGAGGTTCAGATTGGATAGAATTGTACAATACTTCTTCTAAAGTGATTAATTTGAAAAATTGGCTATTCGCTAATTATGATGATGATACAATTTCCAATCAAAAAGCCATTCCAAACAATTATTTACTTTTTCCAAATCAGTTTGTCGTAGTTGGTAAAGATTCAACTTTTGTAAAACAAAACTATCCATTTGCTGTAACTGGGAATTTTATAGATGCGGATCTTCCCTCGTATAACAACGATTCAAGCACCGTTTACCTCATCAATAATGCGTTAGTTATGGATAAAGTTTCTTATACGGATGATTGGCATTTTAAATTATTGGATGTTACAGATGGTGTTTCATTAGAGCGTATAACTTTTGAAGGACCGTCATCTAACCTGAATAATTGGCATTCCGCCGCTGAAGCCGTTAGTTGGGCTACGCCAGGAGGACAAAATTCTCAATATTTTCCAGCAGGCTCTAGTGGTGAGTTTTCTTATACAAGCGCTACATTTTCACCTGATAGTGATGGATTTGAAGATGTATTGCAAATCAATTATGAAATGGAAGAGCCCGGTTTATTAGGAACTTTCACGATTTATGATGATAGAGGACGCTTAATTATGGAGCTTTTCAAGAACGAATTATTAGGAACGTCTGGCACATTTAAATGGGACGGAGTTAAAGAAAATGGCACAAAAACTACAATTGGAACCTACGTTGGTGTTTTCGAAGCCTTCAAAGTAGATGGAGGTCAAAAATATGCAAAACGAAAAGTTTTTGTTGTAAGCGGGAAACTATAATACGGCACACTTTTACAAAAATTTTCGTGTGAAAAAATACGGCTAAGCCTATTCGTTGCATTTACAACACTCGCTTTCTATGCTCAAGTTTATCCAATTGCAATCGCAATTCGAGGTTGTGGGATATTTGCACTACCTTACCGTTCAACAAACACAATAAATTATTTAAACGGACCAATTCAAATCCTTTTGTTATCTCGTTATTTTTATTCCAACAATAAACGTAATTTTGAAATCAATTTCTCAAATTAAATGGTAGCACCAGGCTCAAAAGGATGGATCAATAAATATTTCGATTTGGTCGAAAAGGATCAAATTCGATTGGTATACTCTGAAATTGCTGAAATTGAAAGAGATGAATTTATCCATGCGGCTTTAGGAAGAACTGGAATTATTTTTGGATTTCCCTCTCGTCGAATTTTTGCTAAAGACTTAGATGATTCTAAATGGACAACTGAAGAAAAACTCAAAATCCTCTTATTCGAATCACAGCTTTTTGTTTATAAACTACAATTAGAGGGTGAAGCTTTTAACAAAGAGGAATTTATTGATGCCTTAGTTGATTTTTATGGACATCACAATGCCAATTCAATTACAAAATTATTTACCTTTTTTATAAAGGAAACAAAGGAAGAAAAACTCGAATCTGTCATATCAAAGCGTGTAGATATAAAAGTAAAACTGCTCGATAATAGCTTATGGGTTAATTATTTGAATAATGTATTCATGTACTTGGATGTGCTTTTGTTCAATGATTTTTTAAAGCATCGAAAGAAAAGTACATTTTACAATTACGATGAAATGGCAATGAATTCGTTAACTGCCATAACGCTCGCTGCCTATTCAGATGGAATCCTTGAAGAAAAAGAGAAATCAATGTTCTCCATCTTTTTGGCTTCCGCAAACTTGTCAGACTTATTGCGTGAAATAGCAGAAGAACGCTTTCAACGAGGAAGTTCATTTGACGATTTTACTGATCATGTAAAGCATAATTGGCTTTTTAGACGTTTCTTACTCGATCTCTCAACCTTTGTTGTTTTTTCCAATCATGCAGCTGCTCCAGAAGAAAAATCGCATTTAATTCATTTATCCAATTTCCTCGAATTAACTGAAACGCATTTAACAGAATCGTTGGCTTTAACTGAATACTTCATCATTAACAACCAGGACAAAATTCCATTATTAGATGAATCATCTTCACTTGAAAAAGTATACAGCAATCTCTCAAAAAGATGGATTAAGATTTTAGGTCGAAACAAGGATAAATTCGTAACAGAGCTTAAACAAAGCAAGGAATTGGTGAGTTTGATTCGTAAATCAACAACAACTGAATTAACAAAAGAAGAAAAGGACGCTGTAAAAAAACAGTTTTTAGATATTGCCCGAAGCATGCCCTCTATGGCAATCTTTCTGCTTCCAGGGGGAACATTTTTGTTACCCATCATTTTAAAAATCATCCCCGATTTAATGCCTTCTGCCTTTCGAGATAATGAAGTGGAAAAATAAACACTTATTTCAAGTTCAACCTTTTAATCCAAGTTGTCATTTCTTTTAAAACTTCCTCTGAAAAAGTTTCTTCGATATCACCGTATTCCTTTACCGTGCATTCTGTGCACGTTTGAAATAAGTGATTCTTACCAGTTGCAATAACTGCTTTCGAGTATGTTCGAGACTCTTTTGAAAAATTCTTTTCAAAACCTTGCCGACTGCTTTTCGCTGGCACTTGAATGTCTTCGGATCCATTGATTGCGAGAACTGGAATGGATAATTTTGGCAGATAATCTTCAGTGCGATAACTTAAAAATTCAATCATCCACTCACTATTCATAAACATTTGCATGCCTAATTTGAAATTCATTTCATTGGTTAATTTCTTGTATTCTTCTGGTGCACTCTTATACTTTTCATTTAAATACGCAGTCAGTTTTTCTGCGCGCTTCTTCTTTTTAGTAGCTAACAAAAGCGTTGACATTTCTTCAAATAAAGACTTGTTCCATTGCGCATATTCTTCTGATTGACCACCTTTTTTAGGAATGAGATATTGCTGTTCAACTAAAACATCTTTACCTGTCGTTCCAACACTTGCCAGTTCTATTAAAAACTGAACAGACTTGTTTTTGCTTGCAGCCATCATCACATGCATTCCACCTTCTGAATGACCCGCAAGACCAATTGGGTGATGCGCAAATCGGGAATCACTTTTTAGAAAGCTGATACATGCCAACACATCTGAAGCAAAATCTTCTAATGTCGCCATTTGAAAAACACCTGTGGTTTTTCCAACTCCTCGATCATCGAAACGCAGACTGGCTATTCCGTTCTCAGCTAAATAATCAGCGATAACCCAAAAAGGTTTATGTCCCAATAACTCACAATTTCGATCTTGAGCACCAGAACCCGATGCCAATACAACAATCGGATAATTTCCACTTAGATTATTTGGTATTACCAATGTTGCGCCAAGCACAATTTTACCATTTTCAATCAAGGTGTCAATTACAGTATAATTAAATGGTTCCTGTGGTTCTTGAGGTCGAGCAACTTTAATACTTGCTTGTTCCTCACGATAAAAGCAAACAGGCCACTCAATTCCAGATTGACTCATTGTGCCACTTAACGAATCCCCTTGAGGATAATACTTGCCTTTAAACGTCAATGCGATAGCTGACCAAGAAAAGTTGAGTGTTGAATCACTAATTTTAACAGCATCCATCTTATTTTCCTTTTGTTTCTCACTGTCAGGATTTATAATGATCACTTTTGGTGTTGACGGATAGTTCGAAATAGTCATTGTCATGCGATTCGAAGTCCCCATCACCACAAAGCTTGTATACCACGTACCATCAATTTGACCTGAAGATAAAAATGTAAAAAATATAAAAGGTATTATAATCAGTTTATGCATCTTGAATGATTTTTTGAATGATTCGACAGTTATTCTCATTGTTGAAATTGGATTGTATAAACCGCTCGCGCTCGTTGAATTCATCTTCCTTCAATGCACCATTTAAAAGTCCTAAAAAGTGCATTTTATATTCTTTACTGTCGGCGGCAACAACGCAAAATTGTTCTAAGGCCTTACCAATCTTCATTTTTTCGTTCACTAAAATATGTCCAGAACTATGCAAACACGCTAAAAGCTTAAGTTTTATTCCAGAGGGAACTGTAGAATACAAGACATGAATTTGGGCCTCTTGAATAAGCGCATCCATTTCACTTTTTGTTGGATTAGCATGTAATTCAATCTGTTCCTTTTTGCATAATTGAATTAAACGTTTACTCGGATTTTTGCCCGCAATCAGTAATTCAAAACTTGAATCTGAAATAGATTTGAGTGTTTTTATAATCCATGCTGCCGCAACTTCATTTTCCGGAACTGATAAATTCCCATGAAACAAGGCATAGCGTTGAACTTTTGTAAATGCACCTTCTGTTTCCGGAAAAGAAGCAGGTAAAACCAACACATTTGAATTGAATGCAAGAAGTTCATCTCGCTCATCATCCTTAATAGCTAAGATATATTGCGCCTTAGAAAGGACTTTCTGGTAGTCCTTTAATTTAATTGCTTCTTGGTGAAAATATAATTTCTTGATAATTGAAGCATTTCTCTTTAAGCCCTGATAGTATTTATGTTCCAAATTATGCATTCGCACAAAGGTCATTCTTTTCTGAATCTCTTCATTTTCAAGGTACCAACACGTATGTAAACCCTCAAATAATATAGGGTCATTATCAACTAATAAATCAGACAAGAGTTGTTTTGAGATCCGTGTTTGAACAATAAATGGTCTGGTTGAAAAGAGTTGAAACAATGATTTGTTCCGTTTGTAATAAATTACCTTAGCGTACTTTTCTAATTCTTTTTGTTCCCCTCGTCCGTACTCAAATACATGTAACGTAATCCTAAATCCAAGTTCGTGTAAAGCCTTGATGCGGTAAAATATATCAATTGCCCCGCCATAATCAGCCGGGAATGGAACGTCTAGCGAAACGATATGTAAGTGTTGCTTATCCAAGATTCGAATAAATTTCTTTTAATATTTTTTTCTCTTCATCCCAATTTTCCACTTCGGCTGCTTTCTGACAATTCGCCTTTAATTCATCCAATAAACCCTTATTGGTTTGAAGTGATTGAATTGCATCAACAAGCGAATCAACGGTTAATTCGTCGATTAATATCCCTACTTTGTTTCGTTCAACTACCCTTTCAATTTCTACCAGTCGAGTGCTTAGAATAGGTGTTCCAGCATGGATATAATCAAAGACTTTATTTGGAAGTGAAAATTTATAGTTTAGGTTAGTTGCTTTGTCCAACGTCAAACCTAGATCAGCATTATGTGTGAATTGCATCATTTCATCATAAGGTCGTTTCCCAAAAAACAATACTGAATCTTGTAGATCGTAAACACTTACGTTCTTCGTTAATTCTTCCACTACATCGCCATCTCCAACGATTAAAAGCACGCAATCTTTCAATTGACGCATGGCTTCAACAGCTTCTTCCGCACCTCGATCCACATTGATTCCAGCTCCTTGCAGAATGAGCACAAATTTATTCTCAGGAATCCCTAATTCAGCTTTACTCAAATACGTATTTGGTTTCCAAGTGGGCGATATGTTTCGAATCACTTGAATATTCTTTTTATACGTTTCTTCATATAATTGAGCAATGGATTGATTTACCGTGTAGATTGTTTTCAATTTTGGAAAAATGAAATTTTCAATTCCGAGCCAGAATCGCTGTACTCTAGGTCTTTTCGTTAATTCAGGGACCTCCGTAAAATATTCATGTGAATCATATACTAATTTGGTCGATGGCTTAAATTTTTTAGCTACAAAATTCGCCAACAATGTGTCCAAATCATTAGCAACCAATACATCGGCTCTTTGAACTAATAAAAAGAAAAACAAGCGCAAATTATAGGAGGCATAGAACAAAGGCCCCTTATCGAACAACAACTTCATTCGTTTCGTTTCATATGTTCGACTCGCAAGTGGTAAACTCTTCTTTCGCAAGCGACCAACTAAAAGAACATCATAACCTTCTTCCACAAGGAACAAACAAATTTTATTTACGCGGTTATCCGTGTAAAGGTCATTTGTAACTGAAACTATTGCTCGCTTCTTTTTGGTCATTAGTCAAAGGTAAAAAATTAAGGCATTTTAGCGGTAATAAACCTCTTGAATCACTATTCTTAATTTTGGATTAACGACAAAAAACCTAAGCTATTTCAATATAAATCTAAACGACAATTCCTTATATTTCGTTAGATTTGTTCAGATTCATGTTATATGCTATGCGTTCTATTTTACTTCTTTCTGTTTTGTTCCTCACAAATGTTCTTTTCTCACAAAAAAATGATTTGAACGCACAATTGATTGAAACATTTATGCATACCTCATCTGCGCAACAAACCAATCCAAAACGCAGTTTAATGTTCAGTAAGAACGTAGAAAAAGAGAGGATTGGTATTATAAAAGCTGGATTTGCCGGATTGATGTATCTCTATCAAAATATATTCTCAGAGCAAATTAGTGCAGCTTGTATGTATGAAATAAGTTGTTCAGAATATACCAAACGTCAAATAGAAGACAAGGGTTTAATTTTAGGATCAATAAAAGGATTTCATCAATTAATGCACTGCACACATGGTGCAATTGAAGAGGTTCCCCCTTTCATGAAGTCTAATTACTCAGCTAAAATAAAGAACAGTGTCGATTAGGTTAACGGTCTTTTTTGTGGTGTTTTCGATCCAATCTTTGTTTTCACAGATTGACAATACTTTTTTAAAACATTTGTCTGATAACAATTTGAAAATCGAATATTTTTCATACCTCCAAAATACCACTTGTTCAAATGACACCTTAGATTTCTATTTTTCAAAATACCATTTTCAATTTGGAGATGACTCATCGTTCCTCGTTCACGCTGCCAGAGCAAAAAAATTATTGAAACAAGACACTTCTTTGTTGATACACTATTCGAAACATTTTTTAAATAAAGAAACGCAACAATCGAACGAATGGTTCAATTCGATTTTAGACACTAGTTTACTTTTAAATGATCAGTTAAAACAATTGCATTTGGTTTATAATTTAACTCAATATCCACTTGAAACCGTCGAATTGCCCTTGCAATTGCAAAAGGACTATCAATTGTATTATAGGGCTACGAAAAAGAAACCGATAGTAGCGGGATTATTCTCTGCAATTATACCAGGTACTGGTTTACTTTACCTCAACAAACCAAGAGCTTTCGCGAGTAATTTGGCAATAGTTGGTGGTTTCGGTTATCAAACGTATGAATCTTCTAGAATTTTTGGTTGGCAACACCCACTTACCATTATTAATGCTGCATTTTTCTCAGGCTTTTACCTCGTTAATGTTATTGGTTCTTATCTTGAAGTGAAGAAAAACTTACGCGAACGTCAAAAACAATACTTAATTCATGCTTCAACGTATTACGCTGATACTTATCCTTCATCTCTGTATTAATCAAGTTTTTGGTCAACAACAGTATGCAGTTAATCTTCTTGGTTTTGAAGAACGAATTTTCCGTGCCAATAAAGATACAGTTGATGTGATAAAACTCGAGAAAATAAATTACATGATCAATGCTGATTCTACTAAGGGGCAAATTGTGAGTGAATTAAAACGTGTGAACTATAGTTCATTACCAGATTCCTTACGTGTAAATGCCCTTTGGAATGCGGCCTTAATCGCTTATTTAAATAAAGAAATTGATTTATCGTTTCTTTACTGGAGTAAATACAACACCTTAACTAATGACACCAGTACACAAAGTATCCTTTTAGGTTATTTAACCAGTGAAAACCTCA
This sequence comes from Crocinitomicaceae bacterium, assembly GCA_021740745.1. GTDB lineage: Bacteria > Bacteroidota > Bacteroidia > Flavobacteriales_D > Crocinitomicaceae > M0103. The sequence continues at coordinate 10,494 of JAIOZF010000019.1, forward strand.
ACAAAACAATCAATCGTTCTCTTTATGCCAAACTAATAAGTTGCGACAGTCAATTTGTTCAATTTGACAATGAATTGCACAAGTCGATTGAGTTAAAGGGAAATACTTTCAAAAAAGTAAGTTCTCTTTTGCTTCCAGGTTCTGGACTTTTAATAAATGGAAATATTGGTAAAGGACTGCTTTCAATGGGTTTAAACACAGGGACCTTCTTTTTTGTTCGCTTTTTAATTAGCAACAACGCTTGGGTTAATTCCGTTCTATGGGGAAGCAATTTAATTGGTAAATTCTATTTAGGGGGTTATCGATTGACAGTAAAAGAAATTGACAATAAACAAGGTCGCAAACAAAAGATGCGCGCTGAAACCAGCGCGCATCTATTAACATCTATTCTTGATAAATATCCTTTATCCCTTCGACTAGTCTACTAGTTCAATCTTTCCGATATACGCATCTTGAATTTGGCCAACTTGTGTGAGCACTCCTAAAATAAGGAAAACCGGTGGACATAAACAAGTTGAGAAAATCCATGGTGCAATGTGTTTTCTACTCGATATTAAGTAAAACTTATCATTTGCGGATGTAATTGAAGTCGCTGCGCAATATTTCTTATCAGATTTTTTAACTCCTTCTTCATTAATTACAACGTTCTTTTTCTCATTTGCTCCGGTTTCTTTATCAAAAACACCATACTCTAATTTGTCAATAGACTCTGCTGCACTTTTTCTTGACTTCTTTGTTTTTTCCTCAGCTTCCAAATTATAACTGGACCCATAAGATACAATGTATGAATCTTCATCCTCAATTATACGTAAATCGTATACGTCCCAACCGCCATAGGTTACTCTTCTATCGATATTTGAACTCCAAACTATTTCTCCTTCGCTGCTCAATTTAAATACAGTTACATTATCCTTTTGACACTTATATACCGTTCGGCAAGTTGTTCTTCCATTTGCATCAGTAGTACAAACTTCGTATGAATAATTGTTCATTTTTGAGCAAAAAACAATCATATTACCCTTATCATCTACTTTGATATGCTCAATTACAAATGATTTAGATAAAGCATCTTTATCCTTCTCTGCTTCCTCTTCTGCATTTTTCTTTTTTGAGTTGGTTTTCAACTTGTCTTCTTCATCTTCTTTGAATAATTCATCTAACAACTCTTTATCGAAATATGTATAAACCATTTCTGATACCTCAAAGGTCTTAGGATCTATTTCACGGTAGCAAAAACCATGTGTTCTCATGCCCTTCGGATCTTTATTGAAATCACTAAAGAAGCCCAAAATTTTCACTTTATTATCGATCTCAACTACTTTAACATTGAATAAACTTGTGTTCTCATCATTCATGTCAATCATTTCAATATCGCCACTTTCAATCGATAAAATTGAAACATAAAACTCATACTTATACTCTATCGTTTTATAGAAAAGTCCAGAACGTTTCTCACCAGATTTAATACTATATGTCTCATTGAAATAAAAATTATCGTTGTTATCTAACATATAACTATTAACCGCAAAAACATCTTCGTTTTGAATACCATCTGGCAAAAGCATATTAACATCGCTTTTTACCAGTTCTTCCAATTCTAAATCAAAAACTGAATAATAGAACTGAATATTATTTTCACCACTTTCTAAACGTGACAGTACAATTTTCGTCTTGTTATGAGTAATAGCTGGAAAAACATTGTCTCGTTTAGAATCTTTAGGGATGGTCATCAATTTCTGCATTTTAACATCTCTATCAAGATTCAAGGTGTATGCTTCTGCATATATTTGAAGTTCCGTTTTACTCTCATCACTGTAAAAAATATAAATTCTATCATCAATGAACTTAATTTGTTCTTTCAATTTATTTCCCAAATCAGCCGCTCTTGCTTTATCTTTCTTATCAGCGATAACTAATGAATTTACTTCCTTCATTGTTGCTTTATCGAAAACTCCAATTCGATTAATGACAACCTCTTGTTTCTTATTTCTTGACTGAAACTCTACATAAATGTTCGTTTCTGTCTCCCCAATAAATCGACTAACAAAACCATCTTTGTTTAGTTTAAGTGTCATTTTATCAGAAAAATTTACTTTCATGTCCTGACCAAAAATGCTTGTTAAAAACAAGGTTAAAATTGCTGTTGTAATTAATTTCATAGAAATTTTAGTTATAGATAAATACTGATTTTATTAGTTGTGAAAAATTGTATTGCGTAAAAATATAATTAAATTTTAATTACAGCCACTAAAGGCTTAGTGGAACCTCTAAAATGTTTCCAATTTGCTCGTAGGCATGGCGAATGTGTCGAACATCCGAAAAAATGATCCGTAATCGGTCATTTTGTTCACTAAGTTTACAAGCATGTCCATTTTTTTGGATGTGACTTAACACTTTTGTGAAGATATCTGTTTCATAGAAATGTGATTGCGGATCGGTAATGAAATAACCCACCATCTTCCCTGATTTGATAACTAATCGTTCTAAGCCCATTTCTTGTGCAAGCCAGCGGAGCTTAAAAGATAAAACCAATTCATTTACTTGTTTTGGAAGTGGTCCAAATCGATCAATCAACATTTCAGCGAATTTCTGCAAAGCCTCTTCATCCTTTAAGCTGTCCATTTCTTGGTAGAGACTTAAACGTTCTGCTACATTATTCACGTAATCATCAGGGATTCTCACCTCCAAATCTGTTTCGAGAATACAATCCTTCACAAAGTTTAGAAGTGAATCTGTTGTGCGCTCTTCAAACAATTCTTTGAACTCACTTTCTCTCAATTCTTCAATAGCTTCATTCAAAATTTTCTGGTACATCTCGAAGCCTATTTCAGAAATAAATCCGCTCTGTTCTCCCCCTAACATATTTCCAGCTCCGCGAATGTCCAAATCTTTCATCGCAATATTAAATCCAGATCCCAAATCTGAGAACTGCACCAATGCCTCCAAACGCTTTCGTGAATCTGAGGTCATGATACTGAAAGGTGGCGCCACCAAGTAACAAAATCCTTTTTTATTACTTCTTCCAACACGCCCTCGCAACTGATGCAAATCACTTAAACCAAAGTTGTGCGCGTCGTTAATAATAATCGTATTTGCATTCGAAATATCTATTCCCGATTCAATAATGGTTGTTGCCAATAGAACATCATACTCACCATTGATAAAATCGAACATGATTTTTTCGAGCTGTTTACCATCCATTTGTCCATGGCCAATTCCTACGCGCACACCTGGGCAAAGTCGACTAATCATCCCTGATATTTCACGAATATTCGATAAGCGATTGTGTACAAAAAACACTTGGCCACCGCGACTCACTTCATATGCAATGGCATCGCGAATCGTTTCTTCATTAAAGTGAATGATTTCCGTCAAAACTGGTTGACGATTCGGCGGTGGTGTGTTGATAATACTCAAATCACGCGCTCCCATCAATGAAAACTGCAAGGTTCTAGGAATAGGCGTCGCAGTTAACGTTAAGGTATCAACGGTTGCGCGAAGTGTTTTTAATTTGTCCTTCACCGATACTCCAAACTTTTGCTCCTCATCAATGATCATCAATCCAAGATCCTTGAATTTCACTCGCTCCGCAACAATCGCATGTGTACCAATCAAAATATCAATTTTTCCTTCCGCCAATTGCTTGAGAGTTGCAGTTGTATCCTTTGCCGATTTAAATCGATTAATATAATCCACTGTAACTGGAAAATCTTTCAAGCGTTCCTTGAAACTGCGGTAATGTTGCATCGACAAGATTGTGGTCGGCACTAAAACCGCTACTTGTTTCCCATCTGTTGCAGCTTTAAATGCTGCTCGAATTGCAACCTCCGTTTTACCAAAACCAACATCTCCACAAATCAATCGATCCATCGGAGTTGGCGATTCCATATCTTTCTTGAAGGCTTCCGTTGCTTTTAATTGGTCGGGCGTATCTTCATACATGAAGGAAGCTTCCAACTCATTTTGCAGGTATGTGTCTTCATTAAACGCAAATCCAGGTTGACTTTTGCGTTTTGCGTATAATTGAATGAGATCATAGGCCAATTCCTTGATCTTCTTTTTTGTTTTATTCTTAAGATTTGTCCAGGCTTGAGTGCCCAATTTATTCATTTTGGGAACAGATCCATCTTTGCCTGTGAACTTTGAAATACGATGCAAAGAGTGAATCCCGACATATAAAACATCGCCATCCTTATACACTAATCGAATAGCTTCTTGCGGTTTACCGTTTACATCAATTGTTTCTAAGCCAGAAAATTGTCCAACACCATGGTCAATGTGAGTCACATAATCTCCCTTTTGCAGGTTGTAAATTTCTTTAAGTGTTAAGGCTTGTTTTGCTTGTCGAAAACCTTCTTTTAATCTAAATCGATGGTAACGTTCAAAAATCTGATGATCCGTATAGCAAACCAATTTTATACTTGGAGAAACAAATCCTTCATGCAAAGCTAGGTTCATCGACTTTACATCAACTCCACCTCCGATGTCATCAAAAATCTGATAAAGTCGATCTATCTGCTTCGGCTGATTTGAAAAAATCAAATTGGTATACTGTTGTTCCGTTCGATTCACCAAATCGGTGCGCAGCAAATCAAAATTCTTATTGAAGCTCGGTTGCGGTAGGAAATCAAACTGAAACACTTGATCTGCCTTGTAATGGTATTCTGGCCCCCATTCTATGCATGAATAGGCTTCAACCTCTAACTTCGCCTCTGTGGGGTGTAAATACAATTCACTGGGTAATGTGCGTTTGATTGTTTCAGAAAGACCAGTATATATCTTTACTGATTTTTCGTATTCCTTTTCTAATGTAGAGGTAAGTTGATCGAACGAAGACAACCAAAGCGTTACGTTTTTCCCTAAAAAAGCAAAGAAACTTCCATTTTCTTCCAAGCTCATATGTCCCTGAACATTGGGAATAATATTGAAATGTTTAAAGTTTCCAATCGATAATTGAGAAGATGCGTCAAACGTTCGAATCGACTCTACTTCATCCCCAAAAAATTCAATTCGAAAAGGGTGGTCATTTGAAAAAGAAAACACATCTACAATTCCACCGCGAATAGAAAATTGACCTGGTTCATAAACGAAATCTACTCGGTCAAAATGGTATTCTAATAACAATTCATTGATAAAATCAATCGAATATGTTTTTCCAACTTCTATGCGAAGCGTATTATCAGCTAGTAATTTTTGCGTTGGAACTTTTTCAAAAAGCGCTTGAGGGTATGTTACAACCCAAACATTGCTTCCATTATTTATCTTTTCTAAAACCTCAGCTCTTGAAACGACATTTGCGTTGTCTGTCTCTTCCATTTGATATGGAACACGATATGAGGCTGGATAAAAAAGGATTCGCTTGTCCTCAGGGAACAATCCCTCAAGATCATTCAAGAAATAAGCCGCCTCTTCTTTGTCATTTAAAATAAATAAATGGTGTCCTGGAGTTTGCTCAGCTAAGGCAGAGGCGCATAAGCTTTTGGAAGAACCAACAAGGCCTTTCCAATGTATTCGTGTACTCGCATATTGCAATTGATTAGCTGTTTCATCAATCGCCTTTATTTTCGAGAAGTACCGTTTAAGATCTTTTAATTCCATTCGTTATTTCAACATGCTCATTGCTTTCTCAACCATGTTCTTTGATCCTGTGAAAAATGGTACGCGTTGATGTAAACGGGTTGGTTCAATATTCAGTACTCTTTCTCTTCCAGTGGTTGCCAATCCACCTGCTTGTTCAGCAATGAATGCTAATGGATTACATTCGTATAGCAAACGCAACTTTCCTTCTGGAGAAGTAGTTGTATCGGGATAAATATAAATTCCTCCTTTGATCATATTGCGGTGAAAATCTGCAACAAGTGATCCGATGTATCTTCCAGAATAGGGAGCTCCTTTATCGTTTTCAAAACTTTGGCAATACTGCACATAGTCTTTAATTCCCGACTCGCAAATATCTATATTGCCTTCGTTCATTGCATAAATGCGTCCTGTTTCAGGCATTTTCATGTTAGGATGCGACAAACAAAACTCACCAATTGATGGATCCAATGTAAAACCATTTACACCACGACCAGTTGTATAAACAAGCATTGTTGATGAACCGTATAAAACATAACCAGCTGCTACTTGTTCGTTTCCTTTTTGCAACATATCGTCAAGCGTCGCAAGTGAACCTTGTTCAGATTTTCTTCGGTAAATGGAGAAAATGGTTCCAATAGAAACATTCACGTCAATATTAGAAGAACCATCAAGTGGGTCAAAAAGAACTACATATTTCCCGTTTTTAGCTGTTTCTGATTGAAAAGCTAGGTAATCATCATTTTCTTCCGAAGCAATTCCACAAATCTCTCCTCCATTTTCGAAGGCTTTGATGAATTGTTCGTCTGCTATCACATCTAATTTTTGTTGCTCTTCACCTTGAATATTTGTTGCACCATGCGCTCCCAAGATGTGATCTACTAATCCAGCTTTACGCACATCCCTACTAACGATTTTTGAAGCAACAGCAATATCATTCAAAATACGGGATAATTCACCAGTAGCATTAGTAAAATCTGCTTGGCGATCCATGATGAATTCATTGAGTGTGATAACTTTTGACATTTCGATTATTTTTTGCAAATATCGGTAAAATGCTTGAACCGATAGTGCTGGATGAAAACAAAAAAGGTTGCTGAGTAACTTCAACAACCTTTATAATATATTCAATCGAATCTTACTTTAATTGATTCGGATCTTTTGCAGCTTTGTCGCTCATTTTCTTTTGAAGGTTCAACCAATAGAACAATCCAACAAATCCTAAGACGATTACTGAATAGTTAAAAATGTTTCCAACCCATTCAAATGGTAAGAATGCGATGTTTGTCATAAAATCGCCTAATCCGTAAAAAATTGTAGAAGAGCTCATAATTATAAATGTATTGAACACCACAAAGAAAATGATTTTTCTGAAACTACAAGACAATTCGAACAGAAAAATGCACTTTCCGTCTATTGAATTGCTTGTACAGCCTTCGTTAATTCAACAAACTGCTCCACAGATAATTGTTCTGGTCGTTCTTTCAACAATGGATGATCGAATTCCTTACCACTTATGAGTTGTTTAATGGAGTTGCGGATTGTTTTTCTTCGCTGATTAAAACTCATTTTAACAATTCGAATAAAAAACTTCTCGTCACAATCCAAAGATTCACGTTCGTTCCGTGTGCAACGAATAACGCCTGATTTTACTTTTGGCGGTGGACTAAACACATGCTCATCGACCGTGAAACAATAACTGATATCATAAAATGCTTGCATCAAAACACTTAAAATACCATATTGCTTAGAACCTGGTTTTTCTGCAATTCTTTCGGCCACCTCTTTCTGAAACATTCCCATGATTTCAGGAATTTGATTTCGATAATCTAGGCATTTAAATAAAATCTGAGAAGAGATATTGTATGGGAAATTTCCAACTACAGCAAAAGGTTCTGTTCCCATAAAACTTGTGGGATTCATGCGCAAAAAATCTCCTTCGATGATTCGGCCTTCCAATTGCGGATAATTGGTTTTTAAATAGGCTATCGAATCCCAGTCAAGATCAATGACCCACAACTCTTGATCTTCTTTTAATAATAAAAAATCTGTCAACGCCCCCATTCCTGGTCCTATTTCCAACACGCGCTTACAAGCTTTATGTCCACCGTATTGGTTGGCGATTTTTTGACAAATATTTTTATCTGTTAGGAAATGTTGTCCTAGGTGTTTTTTTGGTTTTACCTTCATTTTATTTATATTCCTCGATAACAGAAAGAACCGTTCTAAATGCGGCAAATTTACCTGCATATCGGGCGCTATGATCCTTTTGAAGCAAAGGAGCGTGTTGCTGTTGATATTCATCCATTTTTTCTTGACTTGGAGACAAGTAGGTAATTGCATATGTTACACCACCTTGTTCTTCACCGTGAACACGCGAAATTCTACTTTCAACAAAACATCCTGTTGCCATGACATCAGGAATGTGAGTTGTGCGCATCCAATTTAACCAATCATCGGCAATAACAGGGTCGATACTTACCGTAACATTGTACAAAAACATAAAAGAAAAAATGAAATTTATTTATTCAAAATCCAACCTGTATAACCAAGTGATTTTGCTTTTAAAGATAATTCTTGTGCCTCCGCATTTGAATTAACATTTCCAATACTTACTCTACTCAAACCATTGACTTCGTCCACAATAAATGCACTAAAACCCTCAGAAACCAATTTTGAAACTAGGTTCTTCGCATTGTTTGCATCACCAAAGCAACCAACAATGATATTAAAATTACCAGCAGGTTTAGTTACAATCGTTTCTACAGGTTCAACAACTGTTTCCTCATTTGTTGATTCTCCATATATTTTAACTGGAATGTACAAGTCTGCATCAAAAGGGTAAGAAAAAACGGCTACATCTGAAGGTAATTTGCGAACCATTTCTTCCAATGTTTCTGCGGGAGCTTCGTCTTGCACAACTTCAAATCGCTGTTGGGAGTATTTGCCCTCTACACTATTATAGAATGGATTAAAATCCTTTATTGACAACATTCCCGATTCTAACACATCCGTGCGAACTGGAATCCAAAAAGAATAAAATGCTATGGGCAATAAACAAGCAGCAGCAATGTAGCGCCATACTTTTGTTTTTTGCTTTAAAGCAGGGTGCTCTATAATTTTTGGTTCACCTTCTAAAACCGGTTGATGTTCGATGTGTTCGAAATCAATCACTTTTATAAGTGCTTCTTCCGGCTGAACTATTTCACTTGCTTGTTGTGCAACTATACGAACGTCTTCTTCGGTGATAAAATGCACTTTTCCAAGTCCATAAGATTCGAGAAGCAGATTAAAAAAGCGATCCTGCTCAAAACAGATATTGCGTTCTTGATCGAAATATAAATGACCAACACGATCTAATGTAACGCGCTCACCTTTTTTCAACATGTCATTCCAGGAATGAACAAGCTGATCTATTGTCGATTTTGATTCGTCGTAAGTTAGATTGTTATTTGCAGCAAATTCTGCCACCAATAATCCATCGTTGTTAACCAATTGACGGTTAAACATTAAGGATTTTTTTGGGGGAGACATTACACCATTTGTGTAATCAATAACTGCGGAAGTTTGGTTGGCGACAAAACCACCAAACGTAGGAACTATGACACAATTGTGTCTAAGTAACAAATCCCCAATTAGTTGCTCTACTGAAATCATACTCCAAAGTTAACAAAATGCATTCACCTTTGCAACTTACGGTTAAAACAACTTAGGGTTTCAGAAATTGAAGTACTTTTTCCACATCTTCTGGAACATCGATGTTGGGTGTTTCAATTGTTGTTTCAACCATTTGAATAGAATACCCATAAAACAACCACCGCAATTGTCCAAGGGACTCAATTTTTTCTATAGCTGTAGGTTGAAGATTCGTTAATTCTTGTAAAATAGCAGCGCGATAAGCATACAGTCCAATATGACGCATGTATGGGTATTTTTCCAATGGGTTTCCACTTGAATGGTGTGCGTTTGGTATGGCGCTTCTACTAAAGTACATGGCTTTGCCGGCAGCATTTACCGCCACTTTAATTCGATTTGGATTTTCAACATCTTCCCATGAAAGCGAAAAATTTCCTAGCGTTGCAATTTGTGTTTCTGGATTTATAAAAGCGTCAATCAACTGATTCAATTGGCGGTAATCAACCAAGGGTTCATCGCCTTGAATGTTTATGACAACATCCATTTCTGGAAATTGAAGTGCTACCTCTGCACAGCGATCGGTCCCACTCGGGTGCGCTTCTTTTGTCATCATCGCTTTACCTCCGAAACGCACTACTTCATTAAAAATGCGTTCGTCATCTGTAGCAACAATCACTTCAGAAATTAAGGTTGATTTTTTGGCGCCTTCGTAAACACGCTGTATCATTGTTTTTCCTGCGAGCTCAATTAATGGTTTTCCTGGAAATCGCGATGATGCATAACGTGCCGGAATAACTCCTAATACTTTCATGAAAACTTCATTTGCAATTGCACGATAAATGTTCTTGGTGCTTGAATGTCACCAGGACGAGTAGAATACTCCGTATTAAATAAATTGTTTATCATGAATCCAACGCGATAATGTTCTTTGAAGGTATATCCCGTTCTTAGGTCAACAACTAAATTTCCTTTATTATTCAATACTCTATATTGTTTCAATCCAGGTAAAATCTGCGTTCCAAAAACCCCATCTTCAAAAGTTGCATCGATATTTTTCATGAAACTGTTGTAGCGCATGGAAAAACCTAAGCTGAAATTTTTATAATTAGCTTCAACATCTGCTTTTGCTAAATGGTTAAATCGATACTTCAACATTCTTGATGATGTATCCGAAAAACCACCCATTCCACTTTCACCATAGATGTAGGCAGAATCAGAGTTCAAACTCACTGGATTCATGTAAGTATAGCCAATCAATGATATAATTTCTACTTCTTTAATTTTTCCTTCACTGTTAAATGAAAATTCCAATCCAGTAATTCTAGCTTTCTCTGCATTTTGTGCTTGGAAACCTAGCCATTTCTTGATATAACCTGGATCTTCTGGATCAACTAAATTCAATGGAATAGTTGGATCTGGATACAATCCAAAAGTAAACTCCATCATATTGGAGTACTCATTGATAAAACCAGCAATATCAATCATTCCTTTCCAAGCGCCCATTTTTACGCCTTGTTTAATTCCAAGTTCAGCTGCCCATCCCGTTTCAGGTCTCAAGAGTTGATTTGGGAAAACATTCAGAGCCCCAACATTTGTTTGTATATATCTCTCAGCTACTGCAGGATAACGCACCCCTTGTCCAAATGATGCACGAAGATGGGTATACTTTGCAATTTCATAATGTGCACCAGCCCTAAAAATTGGGTATACTGGCAATTTCACAGATGAATCTCTCCCCAAATAAAAATCAGAATCACCTGTTTTTCCATCTTGCTCAAAATACTCAATTCGCATACCAGCAGTTAAGTCCAACTTGCCAATCTTCTGCTCATATTGCCCATACAAAGCAATATTATTCGAATAATGATTTCCAAATAAATTGGAATAAACGCCTGTATAGATATCTGTTATTCCTGTTGTTAGGTTTGCTTGACCAAATTGACGTTGAAACTGGTAATCCGCATACCAAACACTTGAGCCTGAACTTTGCGCTTTATTCGTCATGTTGGTATTGTCAACATAATAAACACGCGTTTTTAAATTATGACGGTTATTATGTTTGTCTATATATTTTAGATATGGATCTATACTTAATCGTAAACCAGTATTATAGGTCAATGTTGATGCGGCATTACTTGTGTCTGCACCACCACTTGGGGTATATCCTAAGGTATCACTTTGCCAAATAATAAAATTCCCCGTTTTCTGAAACTGAGCGTTGTAACCAATACCCGCTTTCATACGCTTAATCTTCTGTGGTCTAAAGAATACGGTTCCACTTATTCGAGCACGATCTTCCGTTTCACCCTCTCTGTATCCTTCATTTTTAAATCCGGTAACTGACATAGTAAATCCAGCTTTCTTATACATTTTACCGTAATAAGCTTCTGCCATGTAGAACATTGGATTGCGGTCCCACCATATCAACGATGATCTTTTTGGATCACTGTATAATCCTGTTTGAACTTTTGCTCTTACTTCACCTTTCAATCCCGGCTCACGCTCAGTTAAAGAGATAATACCATTTAATGCACCACTTCCATATAAAACAGAAGATGCACCTTTCAAAATTTCAATTTGAGAAGCTTGTTCCATTGGAATTGAATTCCACTTTGCATCACCTGCGTCACCAGAAAGTAAGGGAACTCCGTTCCACAAAAGTAAAACACGACTACCGGCACCATAAGAAAAACCACTTCCGCCTCTAATACTAACCTGACCATCCATGGCAAATACTCCAGGACTTTGATCTACTGCTTGCTCAAGATCGGTAATTCCTTTATTATCAATCATCCCTGGGCGAATAATTTCCATAGAAATTGGCACTTCTTCTATCCCTTGTGAACGTCGGCCAGCACTAACCACTATAGTTGTAATAATTTGAACTGGCTCTTTCATAGAAATTGTTATCTCTCCTGTTGATTCAACGATAGTTGTATCATTTCCATAAGGCAACATCGACGTAACAATTGTAACTGGAAATGTACTGACCGATAACTTAAATTTTCCGTCGAAATCTGTTATAACCTTTTGACCTTCAGAGGAAACAACTTTTGCGCCAACAACAGCTTCCTTGGAAACATCATCAATAACACGACCTGTCAATTGTCCAAAAGAGCAGAAAGGAAGTAATAGTAGTATGAAAAATAATTTATGCATAGGTTCAAATATTCATTTTAGCGACTCAATAATAAGGAATTTTTAGAATATGATTAACTAATTAAATTGATATTGCAATTGAATGATAAAATTTCTTGGTGGCTGAATATCTCCTGGTCGACTAACATATTCAGTATTGAGCACATTGTTGGCAATAATATTTAATTTAAACTGCTCTGTAGCATTAAAACTTGCTCTTACATCGAACACTAAAGATCCTTTATTGTTTGCTTCCCTATACTCCTTTAGACCAGCAAGAACTTGCTGACCAAAGATGCCATCTTCAAAAATGGCGTCTATGTTTTTCATGTAACTATTGTACCTTGAGGAAAAACCAATGCTGTATTTTTTCCATGTGGCTTGAATATCAGCTTTGGCTAAATGATTGAAGCGGTATTTTAACATTGTTGACCCAGAATCTGAAAAAGAGGCCTGATAAGCTGGGTTACTGTTCAAACTAATTGGATTCATGTATGTGTAACCTATTAAAGAAACAATCTCTACTTCTTTAATATATCCTTGACTATTAAATGAAAATTCAAGTCCAGAAATACGCGCTTTTTCAGCATTCTGAGCTTGGAAACCAAGCCAATTTATAATGTATCCTGGATCATCAGGCTGTGTTAAGTTGATGGTTAGTCCTGGAGGTGGGTATAATCCGAAGGTAAATTCCATCATGTTGTCATATTCATTAATAAATCCCGCCACATCAATTAATCCTTTCCAATCACCAATTTTAACCACTTGCTTGATGCCTAATTCAGCTGCCCAACCTTTTTCAGGTTCAACTGCCGCATTTGGGAAAATAATAACACCACCAACTGAGGTAGCTACAAATCGCTCAGCTACAGACGGAAAACGAATACCTTGACCAAACGATGCTCTTAAATGAGTTCCTTTTAAAAGTTTATAATGAATCGCTGCTCGAAAAACTGGATAAACAGGAATCTTCTGATTTTTCAATTCCCACTCGGAATCAGGTCGCAACGTATCTTGTTTAAAATACTCAAGTCGCATTCCTGCAGTAAAATCAAATCGTTTTATTTTATGATCTACTTGGGTGTAAATTGCTGCATTTTCTGAAATATGATCACCAAATACAGAACTTCTAATAACATTGTTCGTATTTGCTATTCCTGCAATAAGATTTGTCTTTTCGCTAATCGTTTTTTGAAATTGGTAATCTGCATAATACATTGATGCAATTGACGAAGCATATATGTCAGAAAAATTTCCGGTCGTTACTAAATAATAGCGGGTCTTGAATTGATGTAAATTATTCTTCTTATCATAGAATTTTACGTACGGATCTACATTTACGCGAATAGATTTCTGAAAGGATAAAGTTGTTCCTGGAGTTCCTTCTCCGCCTCCGAGTGGGGTATAGCCTAAAGAATCACTTTGCCAAAGAACGAATACACCAACATCTTGGTATTGTGCATTATAACCGATTCCAGCCTTTAAACGTTTAAATCTTGTAGGGCGATAATAAATTGTGCCGCTCAATCTAGCTCGTTCTTCATGCTCTCCATCGCGAAAACCTCCATCCCGGTATCCATTCGCAGCAACAGTAAAACCAAACTTTCGGTACATTTTTCCATAGTAGACATCCATTAATTGAAAAGTTGGGTTTTTGTTCCACCATTTCAAACTTTCTCGTTTCGGATTGTCATACACTCCGGATTGCACCTTCACCTTAAATTCTCCATTTGTTGTTGGCTCTTTTTCAGTCAAGGAGATTATTCCATTGAGTGCGCCACTTCCATAAAGAACAGAAGATGCTCCTTTTAAGATTTCGATTTGCGCTGCTTGCTCCATAGGAATAGAGTTCCACTTTGCATCTCCCGCATCTGGAGCAATCATCGGTATGCCATTCCAAACAACAAGCACTCGACTTCCTGCGCCATAAGAATAGCCGCCTCCACCTCGAATACTTACTTGACCGTCCATTGCATAAACGCCTGGGCTTTGATCAACTACTTGTTCCAAATTCGCTAAACCTTTATTGTCAATCAACGACGGTTTAATAACCTCCATTGAAATAGAAGTTTCTTCCACATTTTGTAAACGTCTAGTGGATGAAACAACAACTGTTTCAATTTCTTGAGATTTTGTAAAAAGTAAAATTTCAACCACCGTGTCAGAATTCACAACAATCGAATCCGTTAAATAAGTAAAAAAGGATGTTTTTAATTGTACTGGGTAACTCTTACACGTTATTTTGAATTTACCGTCAACATCTGTAATTGCTTTTTCCCCAGATGAAAGTTCAATTTTGGCACCAAATAAACGTTCTTTGGTTGTACCATCTTTTACAAGTCCTTCAATTTGAGCATTAAAAGAAAATGGTACGAGTAGTAGTAAGATTAATCTAAATTTCACTGATTGCAAATTTGAAAATTTTTAATTAATTTAAAGTTGCCTAAACTACTAAAAAAATTGGAAGAACAAGACTTACATTATCAAATTGCACTCACTTTATTGTACGGTATTGGACCGCGTAAAGCAGGACACCTCATTTCAAAACTTGGAGGAATAGAACCAATCTTTAAAGAAAAACTAACCACGCTTCATAAAGAATCAGGATTCAATAAGGAAATATTAAAAAAAATGAATCGAACTGAAGCTTTATTGGAAGCAGAAAAACAAGTGGCCTATATCTCCAAACATAAGATCAACACTCATTTTTATTTGAATTCAAACTATCCAAGGAGATTAAAACAGTGTTATGATGCTCCAATATTGCTTTATAGCAAAGGGAATTTTGATCCAAACCCCCAAAAAACGGTTGCGGTTGTTGGAACTCGAAATGCGACGGAATATGGGAAAACTATTTGTGAAGAACTCATATCGAGCTTTCAACATCAAAACATACAAGTAATCAGTGGGATGGCCTATGGAATTGACATCTGCGCACATAGTCAAAGTGTTCGACACGGTATATCAACAATTGGCGTATTAGGTCATGGTTTAGATAGAATTTATCCAAATACGCATAGTCGAATTGCTGAGCAAATGACTGAACATGGTGGATTACTAACTGAATTTTTACCGGGTACGCTTCCTGATCGAGAAAACTTCCCTATGCGGAATCGAATTGTCGCCGGTATGAGCGATGCAACAATCGTAATTGAAAGTAAGGTAAGTGGTGGATCATTAATCACGGCAGAATTAGCCATTGATTACAATAGAGATGTTTTTGCGTATCCAGGAAATGTTGGACAACAATATTCTGCTGGTTGCAACAAATTACTGCAACAAAACAAAGCTCAATTAATTCAATCAGGAGACGACTTTTTAAAACACATGTGTTGGGATGAACAAAATCCAAACAAAATTAGTCAACCAAAATTATTCGTAGAGTTAGAAGATGAGGAGCGTATTTTAATTGACGTAATGGCGAGTTCGCCTCAGCATATTGATGTTCTTTCAACTATGCTTAAACAACCCGTATCGAAAATGAGTGTATTATTGCTTCAAATGGAATTGAAAGGGTTGATTAAATCTCTCCCTGGAAATAAATATTCCCCTTTAGTGCAATAAAAAAGGCTCCTTATTGGAGCCCTTTCTATTATCTTCTAATTCCTATTTTCAAGAATCTTCTGTTGTCAACGACTTCCGCTTTTTTCTTTAAAGCTCCAAGCACTTGACCTTGGATGCCGCCACGCAAAGTAGCAAGCATTTGATCCTTTTCAACTTTATAACCTGATGTTGTTGGTGCTTTGATTGTTTTATCAACGCGAACAACATAAACTCCCAATTTTCCTTTTAACGGTAATGTTCTACCACCATCTTTCAAGGCAGAGAATAATGCACCAATCACTTCTGGTTCATATCCAGCACCTGTAATTTGTGGGTTTCCGAAAGTTACTTCAGCCTTTTGAACTGTTGTGTTTCCTCTTTTCGCCATCGCGTCAAGCGTTTTATCCTTCATCAATTGATTCGTCAAACGTGCAGCCTTGCGCTCTTCTAATAAATCTCTTCTCATCACTTTTTCGATGTCTTCGTATGTTGGAGCACCTTTTACGCGAATTGAAGAAACAATAGCAATGATGTATCTGTCCTTATCTTTGATTGGTGCCGCAGTAATGTCACCAACCTTCGCTTCTTCCATATAGGCTAACTTCAAGATTTTATCTTCAGCAAATGGTGTTGTAAATCCATACAATTTAGGATTTTCAGAAAGAATACTAATTGGTCGAGCAAAATATCCAGCTTTCTGAACAATTGTATCAAACAAATCTAATTTCTTTTTGATATCCGTTTGCTTCGAAACTTTCGATTCTAATTTGTACAATAAATTATACACTTCAGATTCTTGCTTATCAATTGTTTCTTGACTAGCACCAAACGTTTTTTGAATGGAAGCTAATAATGGAAAATTCGTTGCGTCTCTTTCCAACACTTCAATGATGTGAATACCAAACTGTGTTTTCACTGTTCCGATTGTTCCAATTGGTTTAGTAGCACAAAATGCAGCAAATTCAGGAACCATATCAGCCTCAATAAAGTCTGTGATTTCACCGCCTTGTGGAACAGATCCTTTATCGTCACTAAATTTTGCTACAAAATCTTTGAAATTATCTTTCGTAATTAATTTCACTAAACTATCAGCTGTTTTTTGTTTTGCGGCAATCACTTTCGCATCAGTTGAACCGTTTGAAGCTAATAAGATATGACGCGATTTCATTCTTGTTGGAGTGAAACCAATTACCTTACTTAAAACGATTTTTTCTTTCGACGCAAATGGTCCAACAATTTGACCAACTGTAGCTGTTTTAAAAACAGTATCCATGTAAGTTGGATAGTTAATCATTAAATTTTGAGCCTTTGGATGTCCTTCTGGCACAGCAGTAGCAAATTTTGATGAAGTATAAAATTTCAAGTCGCTGTTTGCCATTACGAATAATGAATCATTTGGAGCGGCAGCAAAAGTTGTTTTCAAACCATTCACCATTGTATTGAACTTCGACGAATCTTCTCTTGACGGTTGAATAACAACATCAAACCAACGAACTTCTCTACTTTCAGTTCTATTCTCGTATTTTTTGTCGTTTTTATGTTCTTCGTAATATTTCTTAACGTCAGCATCAGAAATTTTTACGTCTTCATCACTAATTTCACTGTAACGACGAACAACATAAGAAATGTTTTTTACTTCTTTTTGAGCAAAATACTCTTCTTCTGCCTCTAGTTTAGTTACATAAACTCCTTGACCCAACAACGAAAAATACTTTTCTTGTTTACGTCTATCCGTATAATATTTTTTACTGTCTTCCCATTGCTTCTGTACATTCGCATCAGTTGAAGATTCCATTTCTTCTATTCGCTTCTGCAATAATTTAGCATTGAATAATCCAGTAACTGAATCAGTAAATCCCTGCGCTAATTCTGGAAGAACTGCAAAACCATCAGTACCATATAAGTACGCCTCAAATTCAGCATCACCAACATTAATACCTAATGCTTCGTATTCTCTTTCAAATAAATTTGTTTCCACAACATAATTCCAAGCTTTATCTAAAGAAGCTTCTTGGTCTTTTTGAGTGTACTCTCTTTGTTGTTGACCAAATTGCGTACGATCTTGCTCTTCAAATTTCTGACTTGCTTCTTCGTAAGCTTTGTAATCAATTTTTTCTCCATATACCGTTCCGTAGCCATACAAGTCTTCCATTCCACCTGTAATTCTCTCCCAGTCACCTAGTATAAATGCTAATAAAGCAATCCCAATTACGATTACTAATAATGTCGATTTCTCTCGAATTTTACCAATTAAAGCCATTTTTCCAATCTTTAAGGCTGCGAATATAATCAGATGAATTGATTTTTAAAAATTTAATAGTGTAAAACAAGGGCAACAAAAAAACCATCTCAATTTGGAGATGGTTTTCTGAGTCTAAATTAGTCTTATTTTCCTCCTCTTCCTTTCAGTGGAGGTGGAGGTGTAGATTCTTCAACTGGCACTTCTTTTTCTTTGCCTTTTTCCTCTGGTTTTAACTCTTTTACCGGTTCTTTTGGTGTTGGAGTAATTCCTCCCTTTGGTGTAACACCTTTTGGTTTAACAATCTGTGGTTCTTTTGGTTGGTTATTGGAATTGTTACCACCCCCACCATTTGAACCTTCACCATTGGATCCATTTGAACCCCCACCACTTTCACCGTTAGCCCCTTGACCATTGGATCCATTACCTGCGTTTCCGCTGTTTCCGTTAGATGAGCCGGAACCATTTCCTGCGTTTCCGATACCACCAAATCCACTCGCATTCGAGTTGCCATTATTATTCGATCCTTGACCATTGTTGTCATTTCCTGCCGGCTCCTCAGCACACGGTCCTAATACATCTCCGTGTGCTTGATGCGCTGGCCATGCAGATAATGGTATCTCTATTGTCTGCGGATTGCCATTATTTCCAGGAGGAATGTGACATATTGTAATCTTTTGTTCAGGATTACTGTTGTTCTCTTCTTCTGGCTCCTCTTCAACAACACATGATCCTAAAACGTCACCGTGTGCTTGATGCGCCGGCCATGCCGACAATGGTATCTGTATCGTTTGTGGATTACCATTATTTCCAGGAGGAATGTGACAAATCGTAATCATTTGCTCTGGATTACTGTTGTTCTCTTCTTCCTCTTCATAAAAAATTGTTACGGTTTCAGTATCTGTTCCACATGCATTGGTAATAGTTACAACAAATACATTCGCTCCAGGTGAAAGCACTACTGAACCAGTTAAAGAACCATTTGAAGGATTAAACGACCCACTTGTGATTATTTTTCCATTTTGTGTTGCCGTAATTCCTTCACCGTTATTTGAATTCAACACTGTTGCACTCAAGTTGTAATTTGGTGAAGTAACCGTTAAAGGACTTGATGCTGGATTAATAAATGTTACAGATGGTACGATGCAATTTTGGTAATTAACCGTAATTGTTTCTGAATCTGTTCCACATGCATTGGTAACTGTTACAACAAATACATTTGCTCCAGGAGAAAGCACTACTGAACCAGTTATAGAACCATTTGCAGGATTGAAAGAACCATTTGTGATTATTTTTCCATTTCGTGTTGCCGTAATTCCTTCACCGTTATTTGAATTCAACACTGTTGCACTTATGTTAAAATTAGCTGATGTAACAGTCGTATTGTTTGCTGATGGCACAACAAAATTGACTGTTGGCGCAACACAATTTTGGTAGTTAACCGTGATTGTTTCTGTGTCCGTTCCACAAGCATTTGTAACCGTGATTACAAAAACGTTCGGACCAGGTGTCAACGTTACATTACTTGTTAAATATCCAGTTGCGTTATTGAAACTAAAGTTGGTAATACCACGACCATTGTTTGTCAAGGTAATTCCTTGTCCATTGTTCGAGTTCTGAACTAAAGCACTTAAGTTAAAGCTCGCTGATGTAACAGTTGTATTGTTCGCTGATGGCGTTACAAAACTCACAGCTGGAGCAACACAATTTTGATAGTTCACCGTGATTGTTTTTGCATCCGTTCCACAAGAATTTGTTACTGTCAATACAAACACATTCGCTCCTGGAGCTAAAGGCACAGTTGATGTCAATACACCCGTTGCATTGTTGAAGTTATAGTCCGTAATTGAAATTCCATTTTTAGTCAAATTAATTGTTTGACCATTTACTGAATTCTGAACCAATGCACTTATGTTAAAATTAGCTGATGTAACAGTTGTATTGTTCGCTGATGGCGTTACAAAACTTGCCACTGGCGCAACACAATTTTGGTAATTAACCGTGATTGTTTCAGTATCCGTTCCGCAAGCATTTGCAACGGTAATTACAAAAACGTTCGGACCAGGTGACAACGTTACATTACTTGTTAAAGATCCAGTTGCGTTATTGAAACTAAAGTTGGTAATACCACGGCCATTGTTTGTCAAGGTAATTCCTTGTCCATTGTTCGAGTTCTGAACTAAAGCACTTAAGTTGAATCCAGCTGATGTAACAGTTGTATTGTTCGCTGATGGCGTTACAAAACTTACTGTTGGCGCAACACAATTTTGGTAATTAACTGTGATTGTTTCTGTATCCGTTCCACAAGCATTCGTAACAGTGATTACAAAAACATTCGGACCAGGTGTCAACGTTACGTTGCTTGTTAAAGATCCAGTTGCGTTATTAAAACTGAAGTTCGTAATACCACGTCCATTGTTCGTTAAAGTAATTCCTTGTCCATTGTTCGAGTTCTGAACTAAAGCACTTAAGTTAAACCCAGCTGATGTAACAGTGGTGTTGTTAGCAGAAGGTGCAACAAAACTTACTGTTGGAGCAACACAATTTTGGTAGTTAACCGTGATTGTTTTTGCATCCGTTCCACAAGAATTTGTTACTGTCAATACAAACACATTCGCTCCTGGAGCTAAAGGCACTGTTGAAGTCAATACACCCGTTGCATTGTTGAAGTTATAATCTGTGATTGAAATTCCATTTTTCGTCAAATTAATTGTTTGACCATTTACTGAATTCTGAACCAATGCACTCAGGTTAAAGCTCGCAGATGTAACAGTTGTATTATTTGCTGATGGCGTTACAAAACTTGCCGCAGGCGCAACACAATTTTGATAGTTCACCGTGATTGTTTCTGTGTCCGTTCCACAAGCATTTGTAACAGTGATTACAAAAACGTTCGGACCAGGTGTCAACGTTACGTTGCTTGTTAAAGATCCAGTTGCGTTATTGAAACTAAGGTTGGTAATACCATGACTATTGTTCGTTAAAGTAATTCCTTGTCCATTGTTCGAGTTCTGAACTAAAGCACTTAAGTTGAATCCAGCAGATGTAACAGTTGTATTGTTTGCTGATGGTGCAGACCAATTGATTGTTGGTACCAGACAATTTTGGTAGTTCACAGTGATTGTTTCTGTATCAGTTCCGCAAGCATTCGTAACAGTGATAACAAAGGTGTTGGTTCCTTGATTCAAGGTTACATTACTTGTTAAAGCTCCCGTTGTATTGTTAAAACTGTAATTTGTTATCGCTCTTCCATTTTGAGTAAGAGTTACACCTTGTCCGTTAATTGAATTCTGAATCAATGCACTCAGATTAAAATTTGGAGATGTAACAGCTAAATTGTTAACAGTTGGTGAGATCAATGATACTTTAGGGTTTTCACAGTTCTGGAAATTGATAGTAATCGTTTCTGTATCAGTACCACAAGTATTTGTCGCTGTTAAAACAAAAACATTCGCTCCAGGTGTCAAGGTAACTGAACTTGTCAGCGCGCCAGTTGTTGCGTTGAAATTTACATTCGTAATTGCTTTGCCATTTTGTGCTAAAGTTATTCCTTGTCCATTGCTTGAATTTTGAACAAGTGCACTCAAATTAAAGTTCGCAACTGAAACTGTCGAGTTATTCGCAGAAGGCGAAGACCAACTAATAATTGGACTCACACAATTTTGATAGCTAACAGAAATAGAGTTTGAAGCATTGCCGCATGTGTTTTTTGCAGTAATTTCAAAAGAATTGGAACCATTCACAAGAACAACAGTGCTTTCGAATCGACCATTTGAAGGATTATAAACAAAATTCGTATTTACACTTCCATTGAATAAGAATGTTATGTTATCACGATTAATCACATTTGTTAAATCGGCAGAAACAACAAATGTTTGTCCAGCTGATAGTTGATCATTCACTGAAGGATTTATAAAAACAACTTTTGGCAAATCACAATTCGGATTCGAACTGTAATTGTTAATGTTTTCGATATTGTTATCATCTGTTACTGTTGTATTCCCTCTAACTTTAAATCTAAATTGCAAATACAACGAAGTGTAGTGGTATAAATCGTTTTTGATTTTACTTGACGGATCAACATAACCATCAAAATGGTCATTCAAGGTAAACGTTGTTTTGTGTTCAATACCAAAAGTGGTTCTTTTTCCAATTTGGTAACCCAAACCAATACCCAAACTTGGCATAATGTCAACCGAAAACTCATCAGCAGTTGATCCTACTAAAGGAGAATCATACACACCGTCAATTATGTCAGAAATCTCTGTTTTAGAATAATTTTCTGCAGAATAATTATAACTTCCGCTCAATGAATCATTACTATACAGGTCACCAAAAGTTTGATACCAAGTAAATCCAACTCCACCAAAAATGTAGGGGTCCCAACCAGAACGTTCACGGATTCCATTTGCATGAAGTACTAATTCAAATCCTAAGCGATGAACATCGGCTTGAAAATTATTCACAACTCCTAAAGAATCTTTGTATGACATTAAAGGAAACTGTGCAGGATCTACCAAGTTATCTGGATTGTAGTCAGACAGGTCTGTTATGGATAAATCCTGACCGTACCATTTTCCACGCAAGTATCTTGCGCGAAGATCGAAAGTTATTTTTCGACCGTAATCATAATTAAAGGATTTACCCAAGGTAAGTCCCCATCCTGCGTATAAATCATCGCGCACATCAGTTGTGCTCCATGTTCCACCAAGATTTAAGCCTAAAAACCATTTCGATGTATTGTCATAATCAATGCGTTGTGCATGAGCAGTATTGGTTATGACAAGAAGGCTTAGTGCTAAAATGTATAAATTCTTCATATTAGGGATTTTAGTAATTCGTTTGCGAAAAACGATTATTGTGCCAAAATTCAGAAAAAAAAGTCAACCAAGGCTTTTTTAAGGTGCTTTTTACACTACATCATCGAAATTTTCGCTTTTATTTCTTAATTTTCCCCTTTGAACAAAGGCTTTGAGTGTGCAGAGATTTCGAATTGTTATCGTTTTGTTAATTGTGTTTTTTAAGGTGTCGGCTGTCACCTCACAAGAGCTATACAATAATTGTAACGATGCTCTTTCGCTTTGTCCAAATCAATCATACTCTGTTAACAATCTAGATGCAAATGAAACATTTTGTCCTGGATGTGAAGACGATTTTACCTTTTGCTTTTCAGCGAGTAATACCATTTGGTTGACTTTTACAACGAATACTTTAGGAGGAAACGTACAAATTGATTTCAATAATTTAGTTTTTGAAAGCAATCCTGGTCAAGGGAATCAACTTCAAGCAACTTTACTTTCCGCCGGAGTTCCATGCAACGCTGCTTCATATGCTGCAATTGGAAATTGTGTGAATAATGCTACTGGAAATTTCACCTTGAATGCCACTAGCTTAACACCAGCAACAACGTATTACATTGTTGTGAATGGATTAAATACTGGAGCTGGAGTTACACAAGCGGCTGAATGTTCTTTCGATATATCTGTTACTGGTACTGCTGTGGATCGACCTGTTCCAACAGTTGCACTTTCTTTTAGCTCTTCAGATGTGTGCTTGAATGAATTAGTAACCTGTACGGCAACTTTACAAGATTGTCCAGATAGTACTGATTTTGAATGGTATGTTAATGGCGTATTGACCGCACAAACAAGTTTACCTTTTTACCAAACGACTGGATTATCGAATGGTGATATAGTTGAAGTGCGTACCACTTGTTTTTCAATTTGCACCGAACTGGTATCAAATACAACTACACCAATCAATGTATATTCTTTTCCAATAGATGCAGGTTCTTCTGTCTTGATTAATGCCGGCGAAACGACTCAGTTAACTGGAACAACAAGTGCTCCTGTTTTTTCATGGTCTCCATCATTTAATGTGAGTAATCCAAGTATTTTAAATCCATTTGTAACGCCTAATGAAACAACAACTTATACGCTAACCGCTACAGAAAATGGTTGCACGTTGAGTGATCAAGTAACCATTTTCATTCAAGAATCCTTATTGTTTCCAACGACCTTTTCACCAAATGACGATGGAGCAAATGACAAATGGGAAATTGGGGCAATAGACCTTTATCCTGATTGTTTTGTGCGTATTTTTAATCGATGGGGCCAAGAAATTTATCAATCAACAGGCTACTCAAAAGAAAAAGCTTGGGATGGGACAAACAGTAATGGTTCACCATTAGCAGAAGGAGTTTATTTCTATGTCGTTGATTTGCGTGACGAAGAAAAACAACAATTTAAAGGAAGTATAACGTTAATCAGATGAAAAAAACTACTCTTATTTTCTTCTTTTTAATAGTGAAATCAATGGTTTTTGGTCAGCAATTGCCTCAGTATACACAGTGGTCTTTTCATCAAATGGTCATGAATCCCGCGCATGCAGGAATTAAAAATTGTTTGGAAATTCACAGTATTTTTAGAACTCAATGGGTTGGATTTGAAGGAGCTCCAAAAAGTGGTGTTCTTACATTTAGCTCGCCAATTAAGACCAAGCGTAAACAGTATTTAAGTGCGCGGCATGGAATGGGTTTTCGATTTGAAACAGATCGCATCGGTCAATTCACCACAAACCGAGTAAATCTTGCTTATGCTGGACATTTCAATTTCGATAAAACCAATCGCCTATCTTTAGGATTATATGGTGGAATTATACAAATGGGTTACAATCCAAATGGATCAGTGACCACAGTTCCTGATCCCGTTGTTTCACAAGAAGGATCTTTTTTAGCGCCAGATGCATCATTTGGAGCATGGTGGAATGGTGAGAATTACTATTTCGGCTTGATGTTTCAGCAATTGATTACGAGTGAATGGCCTTCCATTGGTAGTTCATCCAAATTTCGTTTACACCCAACTGTAAATATGGGTTATCGTATGAAGGTATCAGAAAAAATTACTTTTTTACCCTCGTTTATGTTAAAAGTTCCACCACGCGGACCACTTGCAATGGATTTGAATTTAATGTTAGATTTTTCCAATCGCTTTGTCACTGGATTAGGATATAGAAATACAGATGCTTTAATGATTTTCGCAGGATTTAAACTAAGTCCGCGGTTTACCATTCATTATTCATTCGATTTCACACTTTCCGATATTCAACAAGTCAGTTCAAACACACATGAGTTTTCACTCATTTTCAATACATGCAAGAAGGAAAATACGAGCACAAGTAGCTGCCCACTTTTTTAATACACCCTTTTTACATCGCTTTTTTGTCTATATCCATAATTCACTGTTTAAAAGTCTTTATCAACAGTAAATAAGCGTTTGCTTTGTTTTGGATATTTGTATATCTAAATATGTATATCATGAAGAGTAGTGTTGGAATTATTGGTTTGATGTTGGTGTTGGCTTCGTGCGTTCCCGCAAAAAAATACAATGAGTTAGTAGAACGAGAAAAAAAGTGCAGTGAAGAATTAGAACGTTACAAGAATAGTGCACTTGACAACGAAGGAAAAGCAAAAGATCTTCAAGCTCGTTTTGACATTTTAAACAAAGAGGTAGGATCCTTGAAAGTTGACACGAATGACTTGGGAACGAAATACCGTTTGCTTCAAACAGAATATGATAAAACAAGCATGCAGCTTGAGGCCATGGAAAATGCGTTTGACAAAATGCGTTTATCAGGAGCTAAAGAAACGGCAACATTGCAACTAGAACTAGAAGCGAAGAACATTGAATTGCAACGAAAAGAAGATGCGCTCACCGCTCTTGAATCAGAATTAAAAACAAAAGCACAACTTTTAGCGGAACGTGAGCAACGTGTAAATGAACTGGAAGAAGCGATTAAACGAAAAGACGAAGCCACTCAATTGTTAAAGACAAAAGTCGCTAATGCTTTAAAAGGTTTTGAAAGTCAAGGTTTATCGGTTGTTTATAAAAACGGGAAGATTTACGTGAGCATGGAAGCAAAGTTGTTGTTTGCTTCTGGAAGTACACTTGTTGAGGCAAATGGAAAAAAGGCCTTAATTGAATTGGCAAAAGTGCTTGAAAATGAAAAAGAGCTTGAAATAATTGTTGAAGGTCATACCGACACAGATAAATTAGCGAGTGCTGCTCACCCAAAGAATAACTGGGAATTATCAGTACTTCGATCAACATCTGTTATCGATATCATGTTAACGAATTCGAAAATGAATCCAGCACAATTAATGGCGGGAGGAAGATCTGAATATCAGCCTATTGATCCTGCTAATAAGGCGAAAAACAGACGAATTGAAGTCATCATTTCTCCAAACTTGAATGAATTATACGATATCATTTCCAAATAAAAATTGGATAACAAAAAGAGAGCGGCATTGCCGCTTTTTTTGTTTTTAAACGTAAGTTTGTCTTATGTCTGCAAAAGATCATCCCTTACAATTAAAATTGCGCACGCTACCTGAAAAACCAGGTATCTATCAGTATTTCGATTCGGAAGGTAAGATCCTATATGTTGGAAAAGCGAAAAATCTTAAAAAACGCGTTTCTTCCTACTTCAATAAAACACAGGAAAATGGCAAAACCATTATGCTGGTGAAGCGTATTTGCGACATTCAATACATGGTGGTTGATTCAGAATTAGATGCATTGCTGCTTGAAAACAACCTCATCAAAAAATACCAGCCCAAGTACAATATTCAACTCAAGGATGATAAAACGTATCCATGGATTTGTATTAAAAACGAGCCGTTCCCTCGTGTGTTTTCAACAAGAAATGTAATTAAGGATGGTTCTAAATATTTCGGTCCCTATCCAAGCGGAAAGGTCATGCACACATTGCTGCATTTAATCAAAGAAATTTATCCACTTCGCAACTGCAATTTTGATTTAAGTCAACAAAAAATCAAAGAAAAGAAATACAAAGTGTGCTTGGAATACCACCTTGGCAATTGCAAGGCGCCATGTGTTGGCTATCAGAAACAAGAAGAATATGATGCGCAAATTGCTCAAATTGAAAATTTAGTCAAAGGAAATATTTCTTCGGTTATTCACTATTTAAAAACACGCATGAACGATCATGCAGTTCAACAAGAATACGAATTAGCGCATGAAATAAAGGTCAAACTGCAAACGCTTGAAAACTATCAAGCAAAATCGACCATTGTATCGCCTAGCATTCATGAGGTTGACATTATCACGCTTATTGATGAGCCCGATAATGCCTTCGTTAATTACCTCTGCATACACAACGGCGCAATTATTCATGCTTATACAGCAGAGGTCAAAAAGAAACTCAATGAAAGCAGGGAGGATGTTTTGGGTTTTGTGTTACCAGAACTTCGTGAACGATTTTCAAGCAATTCAAAGGAAGTATTGGTTGATAGCAAGTTGGATTTGAAATTAGAAGGTATCACTTTTACCGTTCCTCAACGAGGCGATAAGAAACAATTAATTGAACTTTCCCTTCGCAATGCAAAATTCTATAAACTTGAAAAGCAAAAACAAGAAAAGATCAAAGATCCTGAACGGCACACTAATCGTATTTTAGAACAATTGAAAAGCGATTTTCGTTTAGCTGATTTACCCATACACATGGAGTGCTTTGATAACTCGAATTTTCAAGGAACCAATGCTGTTTCAGCCTGTATTGTATTCAAAAACGCAAAGCCCAGTAAGCGCGATTATCGTCATTTCAATGTAAAAACAGTTGAAGGTCCCGATGATTTTGCTACAATGGAAGAAGTAGTTTATCGACGTTACAAGCGCATGATGGATGAAGAACAAAGTTTGCCTCAACTAATAGTTATTGACGGCGGAAAAGGTCAACTTGGAGCGGCCTTGAACGCTCTGGAGAAACTAGAGTTGCGAGGTAAAGTAGCGATTGTAGGTATAGCGAAACGTTTAGAAGAAATATTCTTTCCAGGGGATCAATACCCGATTTATATTGACAAGCGTTCAGAGAGTTTGAAGGTTGTGCAATTCATGCGTAACGAAGCGCATCGTTTTGGAATCACACACCATCGAAATAAACGCAGTAAGGGTGCGCTGCAGTCAGAAATTACGCAGATTGAGGGAATAGGGCCAAAAACGCAAGAGTTGCTTATGAAATCCTTTAAAACAGTATCTGCTATCCGCGAAGCAACAATGGAAGAGTTAACAAAAGTAATTGGAGCAGCAAAAGCCACAATCATTTTTGCATATTTCAATGAGAATTGAAAATAAAATCGAGGTATTTTTTTTCTTGAAATAGCGGATTAAATTTCTCTGCAGATTTCAGTTTGTCCTGAAGTATTAATTGTTCATCGTTCGCTTTCAATACCTGCTCAGTGAAATTATCCAATGAATACGGAATGGCAAATTCAAAATCCTTCCATTTTTGTGCATATTCTTGGTGGATCAACATCGGTATCTTATATCCAAATGAAACATTCATCGCACCCGAAATCTGATTTTTAAAGTATTCTGCCGCGCTTGGTGTATTGGGATGAACCATCGGCCAGATGAAATCTGTTTCTTTCAAATAAGCATCAAACTTCTCGGCAGTAACAAAAGCGTCAAACAATTGAACATGTTGTTCGATTTCAGCATCTTTCAAATAATTATTAAAGGCAACTACATCGGGATGAGAAAAATCACTCTTTCCCAAAAATATAAAGCTAAAGCCTTTTTCAATTAATGGTTTCATCAAGGAAATACTGCCTGTCAAATCCTTTCGTCTATTTTCTACGCCGCCAATAATAGTGATCCATTTTTCTCCTGCGTCCTTTTCAACAGTTGTGCTGAAATGTGGAAAGCGCAAGGGATAAAACGAAGTTACTTTAATGCCCCTTGGTGGGACGATTCGCTCCACGAAATAATCATTCAACACAACATACTTCTTGATTTTAAGATGAATCAATTTTTGGGTAAAACTTCCTTCAAACTTTTTAAGGGTATGGACCAATCCGATGAACTCGAGTGATTCTGGTGCACTCAAACATAAATTACGCATGTGCGCCCCTTGAGCAGTATTCAGAATCACTTTGGAATAGCCTTCTTTTTTCAGAAACACATTCAATCTGCACATTTGCATAAAATCAGCCCATGCTTTCTTGCTGAATTGAATAATTCTAAGTTCATCGATCAATGAATGGAAACTAGAATTGCGGTCATACACCTCTTGTGTTGTAACGAACAATATGTAGCATTCTCTTGATTTCAGCGCATAAAACTGCGATAGCAAACACTCATCGTGTGAACCCCCCAATTCAATTACTGCTACTTTTTCGTTCTTCTTCACTATTAACAATTCATTATTCGTAAGCTTTTCGGTACAAAGAAAATAAAAAAAAGATGCTTTCTATTTTTGTAGCATGAGAATACAACTTCTTTTGATGGTATTTTGTGCCTTGATGCTCAATAGTTCATTTGCACCGCTTCCGGCGAAAGAAAAAATTACAATCGTTATTGACCCAGGTCATGGTGGCGATGATCCGGGATATTTGTCTTCAAACAAAGATCATCTTCCTGAAAAAGCATTGAACTTGCTTATCGCAAAAAAAGTAGGTGCTTACATTGAAAAATACTTAACAAATGTTACTGTAGTTTACACGCGAAAAGACGATAGTTTCCCCACTTTAGATGAACGCGTTGCCCAGGCAAATTCAATGTCCTGTGAATATTTTGTGTCCATTCATTGCAATGCGAATGAGCGAAAAACGGTACATGGAACCGAATCACATGTGCATGCGTTGACATCAAAAAAGTCAGTCGCTTTAGCCAAACAATTTGAAAATGAATTTTCTGGAAAGGCCGGTCGAAAGTCGCGGGGAGTGAAGGATGGAAATGATCGCGAACACTCACTTCAAGTGTTGAAGTATACCAATATGACGAGTGTTTTGGTTGAATGTGGTTTTTTAACTAACGATAAAGAAGCCATTTATCTGAATACCACCAATGGACAAGACATTCTTGCTTCTGCCATTTTTAGAGGGTTCAGATCGCACATTACAACAGAGCATCCTCACATTCAATTTATAAAAACCGAAAAGAAAGCGGAAGAAAAAAAGGATGTGGAAGAAGAAAACAGTACTTCAACAGAAGCCTATCAAATACAACTTTCATCGTCAAAGGAACCTATTGATCCCACTTCTGAAGCCTTTAAAAAAACAGGTTTGAAGGTTACACGTACTAAGCTGAATACAACAAGTACGTATAAATATCGCTACACTGTTGGACCATATAAAGATAAAGCTGCTGCTAAAAAGGACTTAGAAATCGTTCAGAAGAAAGGATTTAAGGACGCGATGATTATCACGGTAAAGTAAAAATTCCATTTCACGATAAGAACTACTTTTAAACGCATCTTTTTTATGTTCTTTTAAATCATTTCATTACTTTCACTTTCTAAATCTCAAGAAATGGCTACTGTATTTGAAACAAGATTGATTGGAAATATTGGCAAAGATGCTGTGGTAAAGAACATGGATAGAGGGGTTATTGCAATCAACTTCCCTGTTGCGCACAATAAGAATTGGCGTGATAAGCGCACTGGTGAAACCAAAACCAAAACGACTTGGGTGAATTGTACTATTTGGAAAAAAGATGGTTCTAATTTACGCATCCTCGATTTTTTGAAAAAAGGTGCCTTAGTAGAATTGGAAGGAACACCTTTTGCAAAAGCTTATCCGCAGGAAGATGGGTTCATTCGCACAGAAATTCGGTTGAATGTTTCAAAGACCAATATTTTACGTCCTGCAAAATGTGAGGACGATAATTGTGTCGATTTAGTAGATCAAGAGGATGCGGATGACGATGCGTTCGATACAACCATTGATGAATTCACGTTGGATGAAGATGATTTTTAAGCAATTAGCCTGATTTCACTGAGAAATCAATATTTTTTTTTCTAAATCGTTTCATTGAATTAATACTTTGTATATATTTGCATTCGCTTTTCGGGAACGGAACGCAAATTCCTCCTTAGCTCAGTTGGTTAGAGCATCTGACTGTTAATCAGAGGG
>JAIOZF010000099.1 GCA_021740745.1 Crocinitomicaceae bacterium
ACGTGAAGGAACGTATGATTGACCTTAACAATACAATTAATTGGAAGCCCGAATCAACTGGATCTGGACGTTTCGGTAAATGGTTGGAAAATGCGAATGATTGGAACCTTTCTCGTTCACGCTATTGGGGAATTCCAATTCCAATTTGGACAACCGAGGAAGGTGATGAGCGTTTGTGTATTTCATCGGTTGAGCAATTAAAAGCTGAATGTGAGAAAGCTGTTCAAGCTGGATTGATGAGTGAAAACCCCTTAGCGAGTTATAAAGTGGGCGACATGTCCAAAGAGAACTACGCGTTAGTTGATTTGCACAAAAACTATGTAGATAAAATCACACTTGTTTCTGCATCGGGCAAACCAATGAAACGCGAATCAGACCTTATCGATGTTTGGTTCGATTCAGGCGCAATGCCATATGCGCAATGGCATTATCCGTTTGAAAATAAAAATTTAATTGACAACCACGACGGTTATCCAGGTGATTTTATCGCTGAAGGAGTTGACCAAACACGTGGCTGGTTCTATACTTTGCATGCCATTGCTACGATGGTGTTTGATTCTGTTGCCTACAAAAATGTTGTATCAAACGGACTTGTTTTAGATAAAAACGGCCAAAAGATGTCGAAACGTTTAGGCAATGCGATTGATCCTTTTTCAACGCTTGAAACCTATGGCGCTGATGCAACTCGTTGGTACATGATTACGAATGCACAGCCTTGGGACAATTTGAAATTTGATTTAGATGGTATCACAGAAGTGCAACGTAAATTCTTTGGAACACTTTACAATACGTATTCATTCTTCTCATTGTATGCAAATATTGATGAGTTTGATTTCTCTGCACAAGAGATAGAACTTAGTCAACGACCAGAAATTGACCGTTGGATTTTATCGAAATTACATTCATTAATTCAGGATGTTGATGCTGCATTTAACGATTACGAGCCAACGAAGGCTGGTCGTTTAATCCAAGATTTTGTAAGTGATCAATTATCCAACTGGTACGTACGTTTATGTCGTCGTAGATTCTGGAAGAGCGAAGATTCACATGATAAACTTTCTGCTTATCAAACATTGTATACATGCTTGGAAACGATTTCGATTCTTGGATCCCCAATTGCGCCTTTCTTTATGGATCAATTGTTCAACGATTTAAATTCGGTTTCAAAACGTTTTGCAGTGACATCCGTTCATTTAGCTGATTTCCCTGAGGTGAATCCGAACTTCATCAACGAAGATCTTGAGGCACAAATGGAAATTGCACAACGCACCTCATCATTGGTCTTGGCTTTGCGTAAGAAGGAAAAAATTCGTGTTCGTCAGCCATTGCAAAAAATAATGGTTCCAGTTTTAAACAAAGCTTTCGCTTCGAACATTCTGCATGTTCAAGATTTAATTTTATCAGAAGTGAATGTGAAAGAATTGGAATTGATGGAAGAAGGCAATGGAATGTTGGTAAAAAGCATCAAGCCGAACTTTAAAACGATTGGTCCGAAATACGGTAAGCAAATGAAATCAATCGCTGGAATGGTGGCTCAACTTTCGAATGATTCAATTTCAGAAATCGAAGCGAATGGTGGCTGGAAAGGTGAAATTGATGGTGAATCAATTGAGCTGGAATTAGCTGATTTCGAAATTGCTGCTCAAGATATTCCAGGATGGTTAGTTGCTTCAGAAGGTGGTTTAACTGTAGCTTTGGACATTACCATTTCTGAAGGATTGAAAGCAGAAGGAATTGCCAGAGAATTGGTTAATCGTGTTCAGAATTTACGAAAGGATTCAGGTTTGGAAGTTACCGATCGTATTTTATTGAAAGTAGACACCAATGAGTTTATTCAAAATGCCATCAAAGCAAACCAAGAATACGTTTGCAACGAAGTATTGGCGAATAGCATCAGCTTTGAGTCACTCGGAGCATCAGCCTTAGCAACAGATTTAGAAACAGAAGGAGATGCTAAGATTGATTTAATCAAGAACTAATAACTAAGCTTATAAAGTAAGAAAGGCGCTCAATTGAGCGCCTTTCTTGTGTGATTAAATTTTGAAGGAAGCTGTTTTCAAGCGAGTGAGTTTGTCATTACCCATGTACTTAATATAATAAGTAACATTTGTGCCAGGCTTAGCTTGTCGAAGCACAGAAATAGCTTGAGGAGAAAGTTGATTACCATTTCCCTTTGGAGCCACACCCGGATATCCGTTTACTATGAGTTCCCATGATAATACTTGAAATGTTGCTTTGAGCGGAACTTCTGGATCATATTTGGCAAACAAGTTTTTTTCTTGCGCATTTGCCTTATTACCATCTTTTGCTGCACCCCAATAAATTGATGGATCTGGAAGTCTGGAAACTCTAAATGTATAAGTCCCCAACTTAACAGTTTTACCAGTCAAATTGCTTTTTCCAAAAACGGAGATCGTACATTGTTTAACTTTGTGAGGATCTGCTACAAACTTTCCATTTATCTTTCTAATGTTGACACCAACACCACTTAATACGGTTTCATCATAACCTGATGCCACCGCTTCTATATTGTTTGCATAACCAATATAAAGCATGTTCAAATCTGGCAAAGAGACCGTTCCTTGCGGTTTCATGATACGAATTGTTTTTGTCCATTCCTTTGTTTTCGGAATTCCAGCTTTGTTTTTGATCGTCACAGATCCTTTTAAAACCATTTCATTCCCCGAACCTGCCTTCATTCGAACGATTCCTTTCCCATCTTTTACTTCCGATACAGAACCATTAGCAACAGTCACAACTGGTTGTCGATCTGAATCATATGCAGCCATGAGCACTTGTACTTCCACATCTTCTCCTTGGTTCACGATTTCTGGGCCATAAGCCAATGCAATAATTTTGTTGAATGAATATTCACCTCCACCTACTCTGCCGCGAACCATCGCTATTGCATCTGCACGAGCCGTAAGCACTTCTTTTTGGAGTGATGTCAGGGAAGCAATTGCTGCAACCGCTGGTGCATGATCGAAGGTCTTTCCAATCCAGTGAACATTCGGTACATCGTTTACTGTCCAACGCTCTTTTTTTGTCAAAGAAGCATAGATCTTCTTTATCGCCTCTTTATCCTCATCATATACATTTGAGGCATTAATAGCGTTTCCAATTTGCTTGTTTAAATCAAGATAATCTTTGTACGCATTAATTTTTGGGGCTTTGAAAAACCACTTCTTTTCACCTGGTTCTTGAATCCATGAATTTCCAACCAATTCTGTTATTTCTGTGCGAAAATCGTTATAGCTCTTCCACAACTCAACACCTTTGCCTGTCGGATTGGTAATTTCAGATCCAACTAAAATGGCCATCGGCTCATCGTATTTATCCATCGCGTTGACTTTAGACAAGTTGAGTTTTGCAGGTTTCAAGGGGTTTTTCGAAGAATACGGTTCTATGACAATGTTTTCAGCACCCCCAACAGATGTGATATCTTCACCAATTGCAGCTAAGATTTCCATTTTTAACAAATCTATTTGCTTGATTCGTTTCGCACTGATTTCATTGATTTTTTCAACTGTCTTTAGATATGCAAGTGCTTTCACTTTTACATCCTTTTGTTCGTCATCCTTTGTTAAGTCTTGCAAGGCTTTGAACTTTTCTTCGCCGCGCATAAACTCATTTTCATTTGCTACTTGAATGTTTTCTTCGATTGCAACGAATGCATCGAGAATAGATTTTGATACGTTTAACGCAAGTAATGCTGTCAGCACTAAATACATCATTCCGATCATTTTTTGTCTTGGTGTTTCTTTTCCTCCAGCCATGATAATTTGATTTTAGTTTCCATGGTGAAATGTGGAGAAACGAAAAAGTAACGGGAAAAGAAATTTATTCGCTTAAAAATGTTTTACTTCTTCTGCTTTGCAGCATGTTGCTTTAAGTAAATGCGATAGGCAATTAAGGCAGGAATACCGAAAATGAAGATAACTGCTGTAAGGATGCCACTTGGTATCAAATAAAAATCTTTGATAAAATCCAATTCACCTTCATTATATCCTAATCCAAGAAAATAAGATAAACTCAAAGGAGCCGGTTCAACTACCTCTACTAAACCATTCATGTATACTATTTCTCCTTGAAACAAATTAATAGGAAAAAGACACAAAGGAAGCACAATGCAAATCATTGCAAAAAAGAAGATATAAATTGGTTTCTGGAAAAGTTGTTTCATAATTCAAACCATTGCTGATGGGTTTCGCAAAGTTACGTTATTTTTACCTCGTGAAATCAAAAGTAGGATACATATGCGGTACCGATAGTTGGGGAGGCTTGGAAATGAACCAACTCCGCAATGCCATTTGGATGCATGAGCGTGGTCATTCCGTTTACGTTATTTGTTTGAAGGGTAGTCCCATCGCGAAAAACGCAGAAGAAGCAGGCATACCAACTATTTTTATCCAAAAACACCGCAAATACTTCGATTTCAAACGAGGGAAAGAATTAGCAACAATCCTTCAACAACACCAAATCACACATTTGCTAGTCCGAGCTATTCACGACATGAGTATTGCAGTTATCGCAAAACGAAAGGTAAAATCGTTGCATCTTTCTTATTTCATGGAAATGCAATTAGGGGTTAAAAAGACCAATTTTTTGCACACACTTCGATTTTCTTACTTCGATTTATGGGCTTGTCCGCTCCACTGGCTTTCAGATCAAGTAAAAACAATGACCCGTTTTAATCACGCTAAACTAAAAGTCATTCCTTCAGGATTGGATTTACGCCAATTTGAAAAAGAACTTGAAAAGAAAGATGCACGCCAACAGCTTGAACTTCCAAGCGATTGCATCTTGTTCGGACTAATCGGGCGCTTCGACCGTCACAAAGGTCAATTGTTACTCTTGGAAGCACTTCAAAAATGTCAAAATAAAGAAATCGGAATTGTGTTACTTGGTGAACCAACACGTAATGAAGGCAGCGGCTATGCTGACCAAATGAACACCTTCATTGAAGAACATCAATTATCAAATCGCGTGTTTGTTCGACCATTTAGGAAAGACATCGATGTTTTTTACAAGGCAGTTGATTGGTTTGTGATGGCCTCAAAAGCAGAAACGTTTGGAATGGTAACGATTGAAGCGATGGCCTGCGGTACACCAACACTTGGAAGCAATGCTGGTGGTACACCTGAAATCTTACATTTTGGAGAATTGGGAGTGTTATTCGAAAGTTTAAATGCCACAGATCTTGCAGCTAAAATGGACGAAATTACCCTTGGGAAACACGCTATTGATCGTAAAAAACTAATTCAAGCTGCTCAGCTTTTTGATCATAACAAGGTCTGCGAACAGGTCGAAAATGCACTTGGAATCTAACTCAAACTAAGAAAAGCAATCTTTCTGTGAATTTCTCGTTATTTTAGCGCTGAAGGTAAACATGGCAATTAATTTATACTCAAATAAACAAAAATGGAAGATCATCCTGATGGTCTTTGCGCTCTGCATGGTTGGAGCTTTTTTGTTTGTATCGAATACGATTGTTAGCAAAGTAGGTGACCGCGAAAAAGAACGGGCACGACAATGGGCCGATGCCATCATTAAGAAATTAGAGCTTGTTCAGTTAACCAATCGCACCTTCACTCAGTTGAGGGATAAGGAACGAAAAGAAATGGCCTTGTGGATCGATGCATCCAAAGAAGTTTCTCAAGCTTCACCTTTAGATATTGACCCGCGACTTGATTTCCCTTTTAAAATCATCAAAGACAACAAGGATATCCCAGTAATTTTATTAGATGATGAAAAAAACGTATCTGGATTTATCAACCTAGATTTTGATACAAGTGATATTCGAAAAACAAACCCAGCAGCCAATTCTAGAGAATTGAATCGCATTTTTGAAGATTCATTGGTAAGCTTATCTTCAATTTGGAAAAAAAGCAACCCGCCGTTTACCGTCGAAGTTTATGAAGGCTTGTTCATGACGTATTTCTTTAAAGATTCGAAGGAAATTGTTCAATTAGAAAAAGAGCGTGATTCCCTCATTAACGCGTTTAATAAGGAATTGATCAACAATGAAGGATTGGTGCCCGTTTTAATGATTGATGCTGAAACAAAGGCTGTCATAGGAAGTAATTTAGAAAAGGAAAAATTAACTCCTGAAAATTTAAGTAAAACGCTTTCTACCTTGAAATTTCAAAATGAACCCTTAGTAATTGATTTTCAAGACGGAAGAAAGAACATTTTGTATTTTGATGACAGTCCGGAATTAAAGCAATTACAGTATTTTCCTTACATCCAGTTCATCATAATTGGCTTGTTCGTGTTTATCGGTTACCTCATCTTCAGTACCTTCCGAAAAGCAGAACAAAACCAGGTTTGGGCTGGAATGGCGAAGGAAACAGCGCATCAATTGGGAACACCACTTTCTTCTTTAATGGCGTGGATTCAATTACTCGAAGCGCAAGAAATTGACCCAATGATTCCGCGTGAAATGCAAAAAGATGTCGAACGTTTGGAAAAGGTAACCGATCGTTTTTCGAAGATAGGTTCTGGCGCTAAATTGGAAGATACCGATTTGCGAATCACCGTAAAGAATGTGCTGGATTACCTTCGTTTGCGTATTTCTGATAAAGTTTCTATCGAATTTATCGGATTGGAGGAAGTAAATGCCTTGCATAATCCATCGTTGATGGAATGGGTAATTGAGAACATTTGCAAGAATGCTGTTGACTCAATGGAAAACGTCGGTAGTTTAATCGTTACGGTACACAAATCTCCTGAATGGGCGCATATTGACATCAAGGATACAGGTAAAGGAATTCCACCCAACCAATTGAAGACCATCTTTCAACCAGGTTTTACCACTAAAAAACGTGGCTGGGGACTTGGACTATCATTAGTAAAGCGCATCGTGAAAGAATACCACAAAGGAAAAGTATTTGTCCTTGAATCACAAGAAGGCGTTGGGACGACGTTTAGAATTTCGATTCCATTGTGATTAAAGGGATTTGAAGATTTGATAGATTTGACGCCTGCGGCATTTGAAGATTTAATTTCTATCACCTTTCACCATCCCAATTGAATACATAAATCCAACATTCAATTGCCATGAATGAAAAATGCTCTTTTGGGTAAATTGTGAACTTACGTATGTAGTAAGAATATATCCATAGCCGGTGCCAACTTGAACACTCCATTGATCATTTTTAATGTCTAACAAAAATTCTGAGCCAAAAAAAAGTGGAATCGTTTGGTATTTACCGATACTCGCATTTACATTGGATGTAATTTCAAAATAATCAGATAATAATTGGTTTTTATAAGGTGAGTAAAAAGATGTAGATGCTTTTACTCTTAACAATGGGCTAAATTTTAGAGACTCTTTGAAAAAGCGGTAATCCCCTTGAAATCCAATCATTTTATTTTTTGGGCCACGCATAAAACCGATATGTTCTAATTGTGCTGAAAATGACCATTTGTTATAAGAAAAACCAAAAAACAAGTTAGGTGTAAATATAATTTCTCCTCGTTTTGCAAAATTATGTGACGATTGCACTCCGAAAATCAGTTTGGTGCCATTAGATTGAGCGCTGCAGTTGAAACAACAGAAAAATATGATATAATAAATACCTTTCATTCTACCATTATATTTCGACCATACAAATTATATTTCTTGCACCAAATGACTTGAGGAAAATAGATTTTCCTATTTGAATCTTCGAATTTTCAAATCACTAATCACAGGTCTCCGCTCAACTATCTCTAATGCCTCTCGCCTAATGCCTCGCTTACAAGTTCTGCAAATCCACCATTCGCATTGCAACAAATGACTTAATCACCTTTTCACCTACGCCTGGCACGTCCACATGAATCAAATATACACCTGATGAAACAGGAATATTGTCGTGATTCGTTAAAGTCCAATCGAGGTAGGTTATTTCGCTGTCTTTCTTGAACTCACGAATCAATTTTCCTTGCATGTTATAAATACGTATGGTACATTTTTCAGGCAGATTGGTAATCTTCACACGATTATCCAGTTTATTGTTCTCATATTCAGAATAAGCCTTGTAAGGATTCGGTACTACGTTGATCAAATCCAATGCATCGGCTAAAGCTTCAGCACTGTTAGTAATGGTGCGTTCACTTTTCATTGACCAAGAATACATCGGTTTTCCTTGATTATCGTTTGAAGCAATGAGGTTTTTGTATTCTTTGTTAACGCGTAATTGAATTTTCACATCTGTCGATAACAAACTTTGTCCAGCTTGTAAAAGTGGGTAAGCAATCCACGATAAACTGCCATAAAATTCTCGTTTGGATGCACTATTGTTTGCTTCCACTTCAAGCATTTTTTGGTAAGCAAAGTTACCAGCAACCGTTTCGGCTTGACTTCTGTTATATGCTGGGAAATCGAATCCCTGAGAGAAGTTGTTAATCGTTTTTTGCTTGTAACTGAACACATAAAC
>JAIOZF010000020.1 GCA_021740745.1 Crocinitomicaceae bacterium
AAGGGCCGTGGAAGACTACCACGTTGATAGGTCACAGGTGTAAAGACAGTAATGTCAAAGCCGAGTGATACTAATTACCCGTAGACTTATAAACTCTACTTCACCTGAAATTACTACTTCAATCATCCGATATATCAATTTAAGACATTATGACTTAAGGATATTAAGACATTAAGACTTGATTTATTGAATCAATCTAAAGTTCGGAGTAAAAGACAATACGGTTAAAGGATCATCGTCCTATAATCTTAAAGTCCTAACATCCTAATAATATCTCCAAAAGTCAAAGATTTCGGTGTCTATAGCAGCAGGGTCCACCTCTTCCCTTTCCGAACAGAGAAGTTAAGCCTGCTAGCGCTGATGGTACTGCCCTTTTGAGGGTGGGAGAGTAAGTCGATGCCACCTTTAAGAAGCCTCTTCAGTAATGAAGAGGCTTTTTTTGTGCTCAAGAAATCCCCTCAAAAAGGTCCGTACAATAGTTGCTGCCCAGGGAAAGTTAAATTTCACTTAATTATACTTTATTTGACTAAGCAGTTTAAGTTTACCCATGCTTTCTATTTATTAATTACTATTCAAAATTATATGCCAATAGATTTTTATATAGTGTAACTATTTTTATTTCCATTAAATCATTGATTAATAATAGATAAAATGTATTTATTTTCCGTTTTCTAATGCGAAGTAAGGGCTATTTTAGTGCATAATGGTTAAATGTTTTTAATAGTAAATTTATATGCAGTATATTTGAAACTCTAGGATTAACTGCATTCTAAGAATCAGTATTTAATTACGTCAAGATTAAATTTTCTTATCTGACTAATTTTTAGAATTACTCAACCCACCTTTTCGATACCTGTTTTTTTGATAATTAATTAATAGATCATGTCTAAAAATTACATTTTAGGTGCTTTAGTTTTTTTTTCTTTTCAGTATGTTGCACAAGTAGAACTTAGTGAAGTATCCATTTCAAATATCAGTACAATAACAGATGAAGATAATTCATATGAAGATTGGTTTGAAATAAGAAACTTAGGACCAAATGATGTCAATTTAAATGGATATGGTTTAAGTGATGATATTAACAATCCTGGAAAATGGTTGTGCCCTAATTATATTCTGGCTAGTGGAGAGCACAAGTTGATTTTTGCAAGTAATAAAAACAGAGTCCCTACTATCGACCATTATGAATCAATTATTTTGGCAAATGACAGTTGGAATTACATCGTTCCAACATCAGAGCCTGCATCTGATTGGAAAATTCCAGGAACAATCTTATCTGGTTGGAGTTCAGGGATAGGAGGTATTGGATTTGGAGATGCTGATGATGGAACTGTTATTACAACAGCGACGAGTGTGTATCTGCGCAAAACTTTTACTCTTTCTGCTATAAATATTGC
Source organism: Crocinitomicaceae bacterium (assembly GCA_021740745.1). Classification (GTDB taxonomy): domain Bacteria; phylum Bacteroidota; class Bacteroidia; order Flavobacteriales_D; family Crocinitomicaceae; genus M0103. The sequence continues at coordinate 1,398 of JAIOZF010000020.1, forward strand.
CGAAATTGAAAAGTTGATTTTGCACATGGATTATGATGATGGTTTTGTTGCCTATTTAAATGGTGTAGAAATAGCACGCGCCAATCTTGGTTTAGCTGGTTCATCGACACCTTTTAATACATTAGCAACTAGTCACGAAGCCACTGGATATCAGGGATTGGCAATTGATGCATTTGAAATTCCATATTCTCTATATAGTTCTTTATTATTGGTTGGTGAAAACGTTCTTGCTATTCAAGTGCATAACACTACTACTACATCAACAGATTTAACTAGTAATGCGTATTTAAGTGCTGGATTTTCAGGTGTAACACAAACGTTTAGCAATACACTTTCTTGGATGAATTTGATTGCCTCAGATAATTGGCATACAAATTTCACCTTGAACTCAGGTGACAACCTTTTTATTTCTGATGAAAATGGTGCGTCAATAGGTAGTGTAGCTTTATTGACTTTACCAATCAATCATTCTATTATTTCCAATTCCTCGGGTTGGTGTATTTCTCCAAATCCAACCCCGTCAGCTTTGAATCAAGGAGCCTGTTTTACTTCTTTTTTAGAAAAACCTATTTTTTCAAAGCCAGCAGGTATTTATGCAAATGGTTTTAAGGTAGCATTGACTTCTAATCAAGCAAATGTTGAAATCAGATATACGCTTAATGGTTCAGTTCCGTCAATAGCTTCTCCTCTATACGTAGATTCAATATTAATTTCTGAAACAAATGTTTTGGCAGCAAGATGTTTTGATCCATTAGGTTCTGTTTTACCTAGTATAGTTGAGAAAAATACGTTCTTGATTAATGAAACTTACATAGGTTTACCAGTTATTTCCCTTTCAACAGATAGCTTAAATTTATACGATACTCAAACTGGTATTTATGTATTGGGTCCTCCTGATTACAATACAAATTATCCATATTTCGGGGCTAACTTTTGGGAAGATTGGGAGAGATATTCATATATAGAGTATTTAGCAACAGATAGTTTACAAAAATTTGAAGGATGTATCGGGTTGAAAATTCACGGAGGATGGTCGCGCGCTCAGCCTCAAAAAAGTTTCAGAGTTAAGTGCAGAGACGATTATGGAATGAGTAAAGTTAATTTCCCTCTTATTCCAGATAAATCTCATGTTGTCCAATATAAAGATTTTAACCTTAGAAATGGTGGTAATGATTATAATGGAACGAGAATGCGGGATGCTTTTATGGAAAGGCTAACCAAAGAAACAAATTGTGATTATGGCGCATATACACCTGTAATTGTTTTCTTAAATGGTGATTATTTTGGAGAATATGAGTTACGAGAAGTCTTAAATAATGATTGGGTAGAAAGCAACTTTGGTTATGATGCTGACAGCGCAGATGTTCTGACTGAAAACTACTTAGAAGGATTAGTTGCGAATGATGGAAATCTTGATGCTTTCAATGAAATGTATACTACCATGATGTCAGCAGACCCAACTAGTATTTCTTTTTATGGTATAGCAGATTCACTTATCGATTTGGAAAATTTTGCTGATTACATTATTGCTGAGACATACTATGGAAATGGTGATTGGAGTAATAATCAAGCAAATAATATTAAGTACTGGCATTATCCAGGAAAAAAGTGGAGAATGATGTTAATGGATCTTGATTTTGGATATGGGCTGTATGGCGCTACTCCAAATGACAATTTCTTGAATCACACAACCAATAACGCTAACGTGTATTTAGATAATTTATGTATTAAATTGTTCGCTAACCAGCAATTCAAAAACTATTTTATTGATAGATATGCTGATTTAATTAATACTGTTTGGCAGCAACCAAATGTTGTTAATATGGGAAATGCAATGATTAATGAAGTTGCACCTTGGATACCACGTCATCATACCCGTTGGTCAGGGAATATTACAACTTTTCAAAACACTATGAACAACATGATAAATTGGAACTTAAACAGAATTACGGGAGCTAGAAACGTTGTACAATCCTTTTTCGGTTTAACAGGTCAGGTTACCTATACATTAGATGTACAACCAGCTGGTGCTGGAAGAATTCACATTTCGACGATAGAACCTAGTACTGATGATTATCCTTGGTCAGGTGTTTATTTTCAAGGCGTTCCCGTGAAAATTACAGCTATCGCAAATCCTGGATATACTTTTGATCATTGGGCTCCAAATTCGTTGTTTTCGACAAACAACGATAACGAAATGTTGGACATTACTCCTACAATTAATTCAGCATTTACTGCCTGGTTTACAGGTCAAGCGATTAATGATGCGTTTGAGGTAAGTGAAATCATGACACATCCTGACAATTCTATAGATGGAGGCGATTGGATTGAAATTTTGAATATTACGAATACTGAAATAAACCTTGGAAATTATGAAATAGCAGACTCTAACTACTTTCATAACTTTGAGTTACCATTTAATACAAGGATTTTGCCAAATGAGAGAATTATCATATGCAGTGATACGGTCTTATTTAATAATGTTTATCCAAATGTTCAAAATGTATATGGGCCTCTAGGTTATAATTTATCCAATTCAGTTGAGACTCTATTCTTTAAAGATCAAGGCGGTAATCCAATTAAGACGATTACTTACAGTGCAGAAATTCCATGGCCACTCGGAGTTGACGGAACAGGAAGTTCACTTGAGTTTATGGGAGGACCGCTTTCTCAAAATGATCCTGATGCATGGTTTGCTGGCTGTGTTGGTGGTTCACCTGGTGAAGCTTATTTTGTTTGTGATAGTTTTATTGTTGTAAATGAAATAAACTATTCTTCATCAACTGCTTCTAACGCTGGAGATTGGTTTGAAATAAAATCGTTTTCTTCTGGCTCTGTTGATCTTTCAGATTGGGTAATAACGGATGAAAATGGACTTGTAACCTATACTATTCCCACAGGTACTATTCTTCAGCCAGACTCCATAATTGTTTTTGTGAGGGACTTAACTTTATTTCAGACTGTTCATCCGGAAGTTCTAAATATTGTCGGTCCAACTGCAATTGCACTTGGAGGTTCTGATGTTATTAGATTGTATGATAACAACGGAATTCTGCAAGTATCGGTGGCATATTCAAATGCAATAGCATGGCCACAAGAACCAAATGGAGGTGGAACAACACTTGAACTTATATCTGCATCAGAAATTATGAATAGTCCATCAAATTGGTTTTCTGGCTGTCCTAATGGGTCACCAGGTGTTAACTATATTTTTGGATGTGGTGTGGGTGTTGATGAATTGGAAAATCAATTGTTTTCTATAGCTCCAAATCCAGGTACTGACGATATTAAACTAATATCAATTATAGGCGGTGAAATACAATTCATGGATTTAAATGGACAAATTGTATTTACAATGGATAAGTTAAATGAGATTGCAACAATAAATGTTTCAAATCTTAATCCGGGAATGTATTTTGTTCGCTTGAATAATATGGTAAAGCAATTTGTGAAGTTGTAGTTTTTTACCTCAACGACTTATAATTATTTATCCAAACTGGGTCAATTACATCGTTCATGAGTTTCCAAAAGTTGGTATCTATGAAGAAATCAGCGTCGATTTGCTTGATGTTGTAGTTGTTGTAAAGAAACACTTCTTGCCCAGGTGCTGGCTTGTGAAGCTTATTGCTCCAACCCATTTCACCTGAACTTCGGAATGGATAAACAGAAAAACGAATTTTCCAAAGTGAATCGAAGGATGAACAATAGGAAGTCGTTTTATTGGAAATGGAATCTATGAATACCCCGCACGGTAAATTGCGTTCCTCAAAATAATTGATGCGTTTGGGGTTGTAGATACTTGGCCAATGTCCTGAGACAATTTTGGTGAATTCATCTTGAGAAACTATGCGCTTGTGGGTATATACGCGACCATTATCCAGAAAACATAGATAAGTTGTGTAAGCAGAATTAGCTTGAAAGGCAATTCTAACCCCAAAAACTGCACGGGCAATTTCGGCGTATTGAATGGAGCAAAAGCCTAACCAAATAAGTAATACAGCAAGTCTTAACATATCAACACATGTAAATGCAATATACAACTATTTTGATTTAAAAGTTATCCTTAATACGAGAATAGATATAGCAAGGTATAAGAGAACCCAAATCCAGTGATTGGATAAAAAGAGTGTGACAATAAATCCCGGAATCAGAAAAATGGCTAATAAATGATATTTACCTTGGTCTTGTTTGTTATTCTTCAAAACGAATAACTTTTGAAGGTGTAACACAGTAATGTAGTTGTACATCGAAGGATTCAACATCATCAATTACTTCGTATTCATCAAATAAATGCAAGCCAATAAATAGGGTCGAGGCCGCACATTTTTTAAGAAATTTATCATAATAACCTTTGCCATAACCCACACGGTTTCCTTTTGAATCGATTCCAAGTAGAGGAACAAGCACAATTTCAACATCTTTAATATTGATGCTCTTACCAAATCGCGGTTCAGGTACACCAAATGAATTTGTTTCTAATTGCGATTGTGACTCATAAAGTAAGTGCTTTAAGGTCTGAGTTGCAACATTCATTTTGGGTAAAGCAATCTTAGAATCGAGTGTCATGCCTTTTTCTAAAATCAAATAGGTGTTAATTTCTTTGTGACGCTCTATAGGCAAGAATAAACTTATTGTTTTTTCAGCCAATTGAAAATGCTGAAATAAGAGGTTGCAGATGGCCTCAGAACGATCCTCCAATTCGTTTGGCGAAAGTTCAAAACGTTTTTTTTTGTACAATTCCCTAACCTCTGCTTTTTTCATTCGTTAGATATTTATCTAGGCCTTGAAAATACACAAAACTTATAAATAAGTGTATATTTACCATGGTATATTGATTTAATATGTAATCATTCTTGCTAAGAAAATGTGTAATTTTGAATTATGAAACAGTTTTGTACATTATTAGCCTTGCTAAGTTTGGCTCAGGCGACATTTTCTCAAGAAGAGAATACTGCAGATTCTGCAGCGATTGTAGAAGAATTAAATGTGATTTCGGAAACATTCTCTTCAACACGAATTATAAACGGACACTCCATTGAAACCTTGAATAAAGGAGTTCTTGAATTTAGGGTTGAACACCGTTTTGGTGATATTGCAGGAACTGCCGGTGGAGTACAAACGTTGTTTGGACTAGACAATTCTGCCGATATCCGTATTGCTTTCGAATATGGAATCACCGACAAAATGATGATTGGATTGGGTAGAAGCAAGGGTACTGGGTCACCTTATAAATCGCTTATTGATGGATTTGCTAAATACCGAGTTTTAGAGCAAACAAAAGGTAAAATTCCTCTTTCATTGGCAATGATAGGTACAACTAGTTATAGTTATATGAAGGCTTCAGAAGACATTTCTCAGGTATCACACTTTCCGGAATGGAAACACCGATTTGCTTATTCATTACAAGTAAATGTTGCACGTAAATTTGGTGAGCGATTGAGTTTAGCATTGATGCCAACGATGGTGCATAGAAACTATGTTGCTGCAGATGATGTGAACACACTATTTGCTCTCGGTGGCGCTGCTAGATGCGGAATTACATCTACAACTTCTATATTAGTCGAATACTACCATGTGTTTAGTAATTCTAGTTTCCGTCCGACAAATACACAAAGTTTAGGTGTGGCTTTTGAATGGATTACATTTGGTCATAATTTCACAGTTCACTTAACTAATTCAAAAGGATTCGGTGAAACACAGTTTATCCCATATACTTATGAAGATTGGTTGAAAGGTCAATTTAGGTTAGGTTTTTGTATAGGAAGAAAATTCCAAGGAGAATAATTTAAAGAAGGAAAAATATGAAAAGTTTAATTAATCCATTTATTGCAGTTGTTTTAGTAATAACATCAGCATTCACCTACGTTGTGTCAGCACCAGGTTACAAGTTGAAAGAAGGTTATTCAATTGAGTTCAAAAGTAAAGATCCTTCAGGTACGTTTACGAAAATGGGAGGTACGGTAAAATTTGATGAAGCCGATTTAGCAGATTCAAAGTTTGATTTAACATTTGAAGTATCGTCAATTTCTACCGGAAATGGTATGAAAAACAAAAAAGCGCAAACGGCTGAATGGTTCAATGCAGCTAAGTATCCTCAAATAAAATATACGTCAACTAAAATTGATAAATCTGGAAATGATTACATCGTTTATGGAAACATTACAATGAAGGGAGTGACGAAGGAGAAAAAAGTAAATTTAAAAGTTTCAAAAAGCGGTAGCGATTTGACATTTACTGGTACACTTTCAGTTAATCGTTTGGATTTCAAAGTTGGAAAAGCGAGCGAAATTGTTCCCAATACGATGAATATCACCTATTCTATTCCAGTTAGTAAAATCTAATAGTATGTTCAGAAAAGCCCTTCTTTTAGGAATCGTTACCGCCATTTTTTCGTCACTTGGCGCAATTTTATATGGGAATTTTTACAACACGAATCTATTCGATTTCTCAATGGTAATTGGACCAGTTGCTATCGTTGCAGTTTGTGTTATTATCTCTGTATTTGCGGCATTTGGATTTTGGCTTTCAGAAAAAGTTTTTAAATCATGGGGTGAATTTGTATTTAATCTCTTGTTTTGTTTAGGAACAATGGGAAGTATTTTATCTCCTATCAATTTTCAGTTTCCACCTGCAATGTTGGAACAAGTGCACAGCATAAATGGTGTTGATACAGAAATGTTCTTCCCCATTTATTCCATTCCAATGCACTTTTTTCCAGTATTAGTTTGGATGACTTTCAAACCTTTGTTCTATCGCAAACGTTAAGCCTATTATGATGAAATTATTTCCTTTATTCGCTCTTTCTTTTATAATTGGTTTAAGCACAGCTTGTTCAAAACAAAAAGTATCAACTTTAACTAATCCAAATTGCACTGATTCGGTTTATTATTCTACTCAAATCAAGCCAATGATGGATACATATTGCTTGAGCTGTCATGGTGTTGGTAATTCAACTGCTTACACAATTACTGATCACTCGAATACTTCTTCAAACGCAACGAATATTTTAAAAGCTATGCGTGGCGAACTTCAATTAATGCCACAGAATGGTCCTGCTTTAAACGACTCATTAATTCAACAATTTAATTGTTGGATCAATCAAGGTAAATTGAATAACTAAAATTATAAAAAACAAACTATGAAAAAAAACTACTTTATCTTCTCTGTTGCTGCTTTAGCACTTGGATTTATTTCTTTTCAACGAACGGGTAATGTTGAAGTTGAAAAATTCTTAGCGAAGAATCAACACAAAAATGCAAATGGTGCCCCATCTGCAAAAACGGGTGCACCCGGTGAAAATAATTGTACACAATGTCACTCTGGAACTTCACAAAGTGGAACATCAGAAAATACTTTCGTCCTTTTGAGTGGTTTTACGCCGGTAACGTCTTACATTCCTGGACAAACTTATAATGTGAGTGTATCCATGGCTTCCGCTCCAGCTAAAAAAGGTTTTCAAGCTACTGCATTAAGTTCTTCAAATACTATGGCAGGAACTTTTACTGGTCAAGGTGTTGGTGGTACTTCTGTTTCAACTTCAGGTGGTCGACAATACGCGAACCATACTTCAACAAGTAATACATCTACGAATATGGCTTGGTTGTGGACATGGACTGCGCCTGCTACAAATGTTGGAGATGTAACATTCTACGTAGCAACGAATAAAACAAATAACAATTCCACTGCATCAGGGGATGCAATTTACTTATCACAACATATCGTTGGAAGTACAGCTGGAATTGACGATAATGAAAGTGTAGAATCAAATTTTGTAGCTGGATACAATGCTGAAACGAATGCCGTTAAAATCGATTGTACAAGTTTAACTGCAGGCGAAATGTTCTTCAATTTGGTTGACATGAATGGTCGTTCAGTATTTACTTACGAAATGGGTAATGCTCAGATTGGAAAGAATGCGACTTCAATTAAGTTACCAAATGACTTGAAAAATGGAATTTATTTTGTGAATGTTTTCATAAACAACACACCAATGAGCGCGAAAATTCAGGTTCAGAAATAAGAATTATAGAAAGAGATTATCAAAAGCCTTATCAATCGTTGTTAAGGCTTTTTTTATCCCAAGCGTTTTGTTACCAAATCATCAATTTTCTTAAAAAACTGATCGGGTTGATACGTGCGCCATTCGATATCTTCTAGTTCTCCACCCATAACAAAATAATGATCGATATTAATTCGCTCAAATTCACTGATAACATGATCGTGAAAATTAACCAGGGCAATCCAACCATCCTCAACATCATCAAACCACTCTTCATAATAACTATCATCTGAATAGTGAAAATTTAAGACGTTTTCACCAATCAAAATAAACTTATTGATACCTTCTCCCATTATTGGCTCAATGATGTCTCTTTTGAATGTCATGATATCATTTTCAATGGCATCGTTCCACTCACCAATCATTTCAATAATCACAAATCCTTCTTCGTAATCGGTATATAGAATTTTAATGAATAGCGTTGGGGAACCAATTTCATCCCATTGCGGGTGAATATAGAAATTGTAAATCGCATGTGTATATTCTACCTCACTATACCCTCTTCCATAAAAGGGAGATTGGGCATCTTCGGCGGCAATATAGAGCAATCTCCAATCAAAAAATGGTTCAACAAAATGCATAGACAAAAATAATTGTTAATGTGCGCATTTTACTATGTTAGGAAGTCTTTATTTGTATATTTTTGAAATAAATTATAGAACACTATGAAAAAGATATTTGCCTTATCCGTATTGGTCATTGTATTAGCTGCTTGTGGCGGAAACAAAGATAATCGACCGATGAATGAATACTTGTCGGCTTTTCTTAAAGACAACAAAACGGTCGTTGCTTTCGGAGCAATTGATGTTCAGACAATCCTAAAAAAATCAGATTATTCAACAATCCCAAAATTTGGATTACTTGTTAAAAAGGAAATTGAAGGTTTGGAAGGTTCAATAAACGTAAATACACCAATTTATTTCGCCTTAGAAGGACCATTTGCTGAAGATGGAACTCCAGAAACAACCTATGCATTTATGGAAGTTAAAAGTGCGGACTCTTTAGAAGCTAATTTGGTAAAACGTGGATTTGATATTGAAAAAGACGGGGATGAATTTTACCATGCAAGTGGCGATGTGGCTTTTGGATTTAGAAAAAACCTGTTGATTCTAATTACTAAGAAAGGTGAATTTGATGGTAAGAAATTGGCTGCTGAGGCTTTTGATAAAGTTGGTGGTGATCTTTCGGGTGGTAAAGTTGACCAAATTTTAAGTGCTAAAGGAGATTTTGTTTTAGGTGCGAACATCGAAAATTTATACGGCACATCAAATACAGATCTGAAGGATTTGAGCGATGAAAAGCAAGCAGCGTTAAAGAAATTAGTTGCTGATTGCTATGTTCAATCAACTTTGAAATTGGAAAGCGGACAAGCTGTATTGGAAACGAAGAATTTGTTCTCAGCAGAAATGAATAAGCGCATGTTCTTCAATTCGGACAGTAATGCGGGCGTTGTTTCATTCTTAGGAACAGGGAATCCACGTATTGGTTTCGCAACGAATTTTGATGTAAAAAAGATGCAAGCCTTTTTGGATGAATTCTCTCCAAATACAATGAATGAATTAGCTGAATCAATTGGTGGTCCAGCTCAATTGGCTTTAATGGCCGGTGGAGAAGAGGCGTTGGCAGGTTTGTTTAATGGTAAAATTGGTGTTGTGATGGTTGGAGAGCCGATTGCAGGTGGATCTATGACGCCAGATTTGAATTTCTATGTTGGTGTGCACAAGAATGGTAAATCAATGGCTGAAAATTTCAAAGGGTTTTTAGATGCGGGAATGGCTAAAGTTGTTCTAGATGACAACGGATTGGCTGCTTACACCAGTGCGAAATATGTTCCGGTTGCTGGACAGAAATTGAATATTCCAGCAGGTTGTGAAGGATTTGGCAAGAAAGGTTTGACAGCTTTTGTCAATTTTGATGGATTAGACATGAAGCAATTCTCGTTTGAAGGAGAACAAAAATTAATTTATTTGATTAAATACGCTACTTACGAAATGGATAATTCAGGAAGTACGTTGATCTTAAAAGCAAAAGACAATGATGCGAATGTTATGAAGCAAGTTGTTGACGTGCTTGTGAAAGAATTAGCAGACAAGATTAAAGGAATGAATATCTAAAAAAAGATGTGTAATTCAGGGTTTGGGATTCGGAATTCCAAATCCTGAATCACGAATTCTTAATCTACAGAGGCACAATCGTAGATTTCTTCACAATGGTTGTAAACCATTTCATGTAAAATCAATTGAGCAGCTAATGCTAATTGCGTGTAGTTTTGTGAATTATTTCCAAAACCTGCAGCTGAAGTTTGCCACATATCCATTATGAGCTCTCTACTCCCTTCTTGCGGGTTGATTTTGTCAACTACTGCTTTCACATTCAAAGATCCAGCATGGTATACGTGAAGTACAAATAAACGGAACCATAAATCACTTTCATTAAAAGCTATGTTGTGTGCATTTAAAATTCGTTTTGCCTCTGGCACACATACACGACTAATTAAACGTGCCGAACCGTAAGCACAACGATCAAAATTCTTACGTTCATCAACTGAACTATTAACAGTTAATCCTTGAGCCCGGGCAACTGATGGCATAAGTTGAAATGCTCCGTATGCACCGGCACTTGATTTTTTCAATTGTCCTGGACTTTCAATCAATAAGATTGCTTGTGCATACCAAGGATCCACACCGTAGCGCTCAAAAGCTGCAACACCTCTCGATAAATCTGGATAAACTTCTTTGAATTTGTAAAAATCATTTTTACCTGTTGTCACATTGATTCGATCAGCCATGTCAACACCATAAGTGCGTTTTAAACTGTCTTTAAAAATGTCTTTTTCAGCCTCTGTTTGTTTTGACCAGTCGCGTATTGCCATTTTTAACAATACATGTCTAGTTGAGGCAACGTTAATTAAACAAGAATCAGGTGATAATTGCATAATTTGTTTCCAGAACTGTGGTTGCGGAAGAATATCCCAACGGTCAAAAAACAACTCGTCAGCTGCCATGATAACACTGATATCATCGCCTTTTTGAACTTCTATTTTTTCATCTTCCCAAGAAGAAAATGGTTGTGTAAGTCCTGAAAATGAGAATGCTATGCAAAAAATGCTTACTCCTAGGATGGTTTTTAGGTTTTTCATGGAGATGAAATATTGAGTACAACAGTTCTTAAATGTAGCAACAAAAACGATTTAATCAAAGCTTGTTACATTATTTCTTTTAACCGTAAGCAGCGAAGAACGGTCAAAAGTGTACTTTTGTTCCATGCAAATGTTGAGAACAATTCTGTCGTTTCCAATCATCTTTTTGGTAAAAATTTACCAATGGATTATTTCACCCATACTTCCGGCGTCTTGTCGTTACACTCCAACTTGTTCTTCATACATGATTGATGCTTTAAAAGAATGGGGGCCCATCAAAGGAACATATTTGGGCTTAAAGCGAATTGGAAGTTGTCACCCTTGGGGTGGTTCGGGTTATGATCCCGTTCCGAAAAGGGAAAACCAATGCAATCACGATCATTCTACAAAACCTTAGCATAAAAAAAGCGCTGACTTTCATCAACGCTTTAATTCAATTTGGGTAATAGAATATTTTATCTCGATTCGCGTACTTCTTTGATGGTATAGAAGAACACCAATCCGTAACCAATTGCTAACATTAAGTGAAAAGGGACCATTCCTAAATCACCATAAATTGCTCTGTTAACAGCAGTGAATCCAAAAACAACCATTAGAACGCCTTCTCCGATATTAATAATTGAGAGACTTTTCTTATCGTATTTATTTCCTGTAAATTCTCCTTTCTTAGCAACGTTGAACTTAGGTGTTCTAACGAATGAACTTTTAATTCCAAAGTATCCTTCCAACACAGCCACTGAATTGCTTAAAGACAATCCCATAGAAACGATTAGGAATTGGAAGAATCTACCAACAAATCGGAAGAATGAGGTAAACGTATTGGCTGTTTTATCTCGGTAAGCATTCCAATAGTAGAACATCAAAAATACGGTGCTCACAATAAACAAGGCCATGTATTGAAGAATGTAATTCAAATCAGAGAAACTGTCTTTGATATGAAGTATCGGTAAGCTCAACAGAGAAAGAATCAGGATGAAGATAAATACCGACGAATTAAATAAATGTGCTAACCCGTGAACGCGATCTGCAAAATGAACTCCTTTTGTTGTTAACAGGCGACGACGCATTTTAATAAAACATTCTGCTCCACCTTTCATCCAACGGTGCTGCTGACTTTTCAAGGCAGACATTGTAATTGGTAATTCAGCTGGTGCGATAACATCTTCTAAATATTGGAATTTCCATCCTTTCATTTGTGCTCGGTAGCTCAAATCTAAGTCTTCAGTTAATGTATCGTGTTCCCATCCACCAGCATCTTCAATGCATTTTTTTCTCCAAACACCACCGGTACCGTTAAAGTTAATGTAGTGTCCAGCTGCGTTTCTACCACCTTGTTCAATAGCGAAGTGACCATTTAATCCAAATGCTTGTAATTCTGTTAAGACTGAATAATCTTTGTTGATATGTCCCCATCGTGTTTGAACAACGCCAATTTTATCATTTTGGAAATAAGGCATAACGCGTTGTAAGAAATCTGGTTCTGGAACGAAATCGGCATCAAAAATACAAATGAATTCTCCTTCTACACGATCCATTGCCGCATCTAACGCACCTGCTTTGTATCCTGTTCGATCAACACGGTGAATATGTTGAATGTTAATTCCACGAGCAGCAACTTCAGCTACTTTCTTTGCAATTACATCCTTCGTTTCATCTGTTGAATCATCTAATACTTGAATTTGCAATTTATCCGCTGGATAATCGAAAGCAGCAATCGTTTCAATAATTCGATCCGCAACATATAATTCATTAAACATTGGTAGTTGAACGGTAACTTTAGGTGTTGTAGCAGCATCATAAACGGGACCAGCTGGTTTGTTCTTTTTGCGCTTGTTCTTAACGTATGCTATAGCTAGTGACAACTGTAAAATACTGTAGAACAAAATCAATAATAAGCAAAGTCCGTACAATCCTAATAAGATTTTACCTGTAAAATGTGACCAGTAGTGTTCTTTTATGTACGTTTTTCCTTTGGCATTTGTAGCTTCTTTATCTCCCCAGTTAAACATCCATGAGACTTTCAATGAAGCCGTGAATGCTTGTTCTATGTTAAACGTGAAATTATCCTTATGAATTTCAGTTAGCTCGAATGGAAAACTTTTTTTGTTATAATCTTTATCCGTGATAACTAACTCACATTTACCAAAAGGAATGTTTTTGAATTTGAAAACACCTTCTTCATCCGTTTCAACTGTAAATTTCTTTTTTGTTGCAAGGTTTACGATGCTTACTTCCAATTCATCTACTGGTCGATTTGTTTTTTCATCTTCAAATTTTCCTGTTACTAATTTACTTTGAGCCATTGACGACAGCGTCAATAAAAGAAAGGTAGTAGCTATTAATAAGGAACGTAACATAGGCGTATTTATATTTAATTTTTGATTCCGCAAGGGTGCAAAATTAACTAAAAACAGTATTGATTGACTGTATTTTGTAATTTTCTTGAATTGTTAGCTGTTGTTATTGAAAATCAGCAGCTTATAATGATATCCGAAATGGCAAAATTTGATTTATTAATGAAAAAAAAGTCGCGAAACTTGTAAGGATCGCGACTTGAAATTTTAATGATGGATTATTTTATTCCCAAACACCCATTTTACAGAATTTTTCAATTCGATCATCGATGCGTTTATTTGGGTCAATTGTTTCTAATTCTTTTACTGTTTTTTTGATGTACTTTTTAACTTCAGAGAACATTTCTTCATGGTCGCGGTGTGCTCCATTGATAGGTTCTTTCAAAACTTCATCTACCAAGCCATTTTTTTTCATATCGGTAGAAGTCAATTTCAATGCATCCGCTGCTTTTTCTTTGAAATCCCATGATCTCCACAAAATAGAAGAACAAGATTCCGGAGAAATAACTGAATACCAAGTATTTTCTAACATCACAACTTTGTCACCAACTCCAATTCCTAATGCGCCACCTGAAGCTCCTTCACCGATAATGATACAAATCACTGGAACTTTCAAACGCATCATTTCGTAGATATTCCGAGCAATTGCTTCCCCTTGTCCACGCTCTTCAGCTTCTAATCCTGGAAATGCACCTGGGGTATCAATAAAGGTTACGATTGGTTTATTGAACTTTTCAGCCAATTTCATCAAACGAAGTGCTTTTCTGTATCCTTCTGGATTCGGCATACCGAAGTTTCTGTACTGACGCATTTTGGTGTTAATACCTTTTTGCTGGCCGATAAACATAACGGTTTCACCATCAACCAAACCAAAACCACCAACCATCGCTTTATCGTCTTTAACGCTTCTATCACCGTGTAATTCTTGGAACGTTCCATTCGATACAGCGTTAATATATGCTAAAGTATAAGGGCGATCTGGGTGACGAGAAAGTTGTACACGTTGCCAAGGAGTCAAATTCGAGAAAACCTCTTTTGTTTTATCCTTTAAAACATGCTCCAATTCCTTAATTTTATCGGTCATGTCAATTTCCGTGCTTGCACCAATCTCCTTGGTTTGCTCGATTTGCTCTTCAAGTTCTTTTAACGGTTCTTCAAAATCCAAATAAATTGCCATATGTTCGTGTTAATTTGAGGGGCGAAAGTTACGAAAATAGTTTACTTCTTCTACCTTTGTTGCATGATATTCTTTCCACCAGCTAAGATAAATTTAGGTTTACGTGTGCTTTTTAAGCGTTCGGATGGTTATCATGAAATAGATTCATGCATGTTGCCAATTCCCTTGGTGGATGTTTTGGAAATTATTCCAAGTACTCATTTTTCCTTTCAGCAAACGGGTTTAACTATTCCCGGAATCAATAGTGATAACCTGTGCGTGAAAGCATACGAGTTAATGAGAGATGCGTATTCTTTGCCTCCTGTTTACATACATCTGCGGAAAGAAATTCCAATGGGCGCTGGTTTGGGAGGAGGTTCTGCAGATGCAGCTTATGTTTTACGTGCTTTGAATAGTTTGTTCGATTTGAAGTGTACAAGTGCAGAATTAGAAGAAAAAGCTGCACAACTTGGAAGTGATTGTCCTTTTTTCATCAAAGATATTCCACAAATCGCTAAAGGTCGAGGAGAGGTCTTGTCACCATGTAACGTAAGTTTAAAGGGATATTATCTAAAAATTGTCAATCCAGGAATTCATGTTGGGACGAAAGAAGCGTACGATGGAATTGTTCTTTGTCCAGATGCGCCAAGTGTCCAATCAATTGTTGAGGGTCCAATCGAAAATTGGAAAGATCAATTGGTGAATGATTTTGAATTTAGTGTTTTTGCACAACATCCAATATTGGCTGACGTGAAATCAACCTTATACAATGAAGGAGCTGTTTACGCATCCATGTCAGGAAGTGGTTCAACGATGTTTGGAATTTATAAACATGAACCAAGCTTGACATTTCAAGACGATTCAACTTACTTAGAAAAAATCATTCACATTTCTTAATTCATATGGATGTTTAATGGCAGTCGCATTCGTTGTCGACAAGCTTTGCCTTTTTCCATTGCAGGAGTGAATTTTGGTGCTTCGTTCAAGGGTTTACACAAGTTGAGGCGACATTCTTGACCTTCGGTTGATTGAATTAATTCAGCTGCAGAAACAATCCCATTTTTCTCTATTGTAATCTGTAAAATGAATTTGGAAATTGTTGGATCTCCACAAACAAGTGAATCAATATTGTTGATACAATTCTGTGTGAACCAATATCCGTTTTTTGCAGGATCAATCATGTCTGCATCTTTTTCAGGAGATACACAAAATGTTGAATCTTTTACCTGTGCAAAGGAATTTAAGTTTATCACCACAAAAATCAATAACAAATACTTCATCCGTTCTTAGTTTTTGACGATTCGTTTGGTGACAGAATTTCCATTTTTATCATCAAATTGAAGAAAGTAAATACCGTGTGGTAAATCACTTAAATTGATTGAAGTTGCCCCGTTAAATGCAGTTGCTGAAATTATTTCTTGTCCTAACATATCATGCATGCTCATTTCTAATTCGCCCTCAAATTCTGTAACAATTTGAATCAAATCTTTGCTTGGATTTGGGTAAACTGAAACTAGGTAGGTTTTCGTATTCTCTTGAATGCTAGAAGAACCACTAGGGTTGTGTTCAAGATGAAATACGCCACCCAAGTCTTGACCAACAAATAAATTCAAGTTACCATCATTGTCAATATCATCCACGTAAAAAGTGGAATAAGCACCCACTTGAATGCCCAAATAATTCCCAGAAACCAAATTAAAACTAGATCCTGATGTGATGTTTGCATCGATATCATTGTAATACATGAGATTACCGTTAACGCCCCCAAGGAATAGATGAGTTGTTGTGTTTACCCGGAAAAAATGTGGCGTAGGATATCCCTCTGGAGAAGTTGTGGCGATGTCGATGTTGCCCAATAAATTATTCACCAATTGAAAACTCGGTGAACTTGCAGATCCTACATTTTGATAATACAGCAATTCACCAGTTTTCTTGCCCACAATTAAATCCAATAATCCGTCATTGTTTAAATCAAACAATTGCGGTGCAGCATACGAACCAGCGCTGATTATGGTTCCTTGATCATCTGTATAATTTATAACTGGTGAAGCGAAACTAATGGAAGGTAATGAACTCGTATTTTCCAAGTAAACCAAGCTTCCATTTTCTAAACCTAATATAAGGTCTTTTAAGCCATCACCATTCAAATCACCAAATGTTGGGTGCATTTTCAAGCCAAATCCACTTTGATTTAAATTCAGAAAGTTGTAATCGATAAACGTAAAAACAGGATCATTGACTGTTCCTGTGTTTTTGTAAAATGCCACACTTCCTTCGCGCAATTGCAAAGGCAGATGACGGAAGAAATTACTAACGAAAAGATCTTTTTTACCATCGTTATCAAGATCAACTAAAACGGGTGTTGCACCTGTCCCATGCTCGATCATTTGTTCTTGTAAAAATGCATTTGTTTGAAAAATGAAATTCGGTAATGTGTTCGTTCCTGTGTTTTTGTAAAACAAAATACTCGTTTCATTTTCAGAAACATTTTTTGCATTTGCACCAACGATTAAGTCTTTCACACCATCAAAATCAACATCTACATAATACCCTGCTGGAAAAACTTCCAGATTAATTGGTGTAGAATTGGAAGGAAAAAGTGGATCTACACTAATCATTGCAGAATTTGTATTGACATTGGTGCCTCCATTAATTAGCAAATTTAAATTCCCAAATGAAACATCTCCTAGTATTAAATCCTTTACTCCATCATTGTCATAATCTAGCGCAAGTACAGTTGAGCCAGCATGTTTGGGTGTTTGTTCTGTTGGCTTTAGTTTTTCAATGTTCGGATTTTGTGTTGGACTTTCTGCATTCGGGACATTCCCTTCAGCACAAGGAGGTGTGTTGTCATTCAGAAAAAGCGAATTGGTATTTACGTCTTCTCTAAATTTTCCCCAACATTCATTCATTAAAACAAATTCTAAGGAATCAGGAACACCATAGTTTTCAATACTCATGTTTTTGTGGTATTGTAAATGTTGTCCACCGATATGATAGGTCAGTACATCAATATCTGAATCACCGTCGACATCAACAATAGCAGGAATATCTGCAGAGCTGACATACAAATTTAAATCTGCGCCCCAATTGTCTGAATAGAGAAGATCTTTTGCCACCTCCCATTGAATTCCGTTAATTGCATTGCCAACATTTTTGTACACTTTTATCCCACCAATTCCGTAGCAAAAAAGATCGTTTTTTCCATCTTGGTTATAATCGACCATTGTTGCTCGGTAGCGCACATCATTTGGGAAAGAGGCAGCGGCATTGTAATCTAAATCATAATATTTAACTCCAGCTGTTTCTTTTTGGATATAGACGCGAATATTGTCACTACTTCTGTCAAAAACAAACAAATCCATGTCCCCATCAAAGTCAACGTCTACATCTGAAAACTGAGCATAGCTTAATCCTCCGGCCCACGGAAATTTTAGTGTATCGCCATTTTTCTTGACAACAATAGAATTGTTGTATTCAAAGTTAAATTGTGAATTGGCCGTCTGACTTATCAGTATAATAGCAATAGAAAGAAATAATAGCTTCATAAAAGTGCAATTGTCATACTAAAGTACGAATTTCTCTTGCATTTAGTTGGAAAAATTCGCCTTCATGTTTTTAGGATTCCACGAATAAGCTTGATTCGATTCTTATGTATGGCAACCATTGAATAAGTTTGAAGTCTCATTAGCAAACATACTTTATGAATCGAAATCTTCTACTTTCTGTCATTTTATTTTCAGCAATTTTATCCAATGCGCAGGATAGTATTTCTGTTCTTTTTGTTGGGAATAGTTACACGTACGTCAATGATTTACCTGCGATGACCTCCAATTTAGCAATTTCGTTGGGTGATGAAATTACCTTCGATTCAAAAACAAATGGTGGTTTTACCTTTGCAAATCAATTGAATGATCCACTGACACACACCAAAATTCAGAGTAAACCATGGGATTATGTGGTGCTGCAAGGACAGAGCCAAGAACCGTCATTCCCAACTGCACAAGTCAATACGAATACACTCCCACAAGCTGTTCAATTGGCAGATAGCGTTTATGATAATCGCTATTGTTCGCAAGCAATGTTTTTTATGACATGGGGGAGAGAAGTAGGTGATCCTCAGTGGGACTCTATCAATACGTTTTACAAAATGAACGATCGTTTGCGCTTGGCTTACTTGCGATTTGTTGATTCAACTGAATCTTCTGTCGCACCAGTTGGCGTGGCCTGGCGATACGTTCGTGATAATCATCCAACAATCCAATTATACTCGGGAGATGGTTCTCATCCAAGTGTCGCGGGTTCTTATCTGGCTGCATGTACATTTTATGCATCGTTATTCCGAAAAAGTCCAGTTGGAGCAAGCTACTTGTCAACCTTGGATGCAACGACGGCTGGAATACTTCAAAATGCAGCTTCTTTGTGTGTATTAGATAGTCTGGAAAGTTGGCATTTGCGTTCAAATGAAGAAGTAGCAATTGCAGGTTTTGAGTCAGTAGAGAATGATTTATCTGTTCAATTCACGAATACAAGTTGGCGATCAACCGATTATTATTGGACTTTTGGAGATGGCGCTACATCCAATGTTAGTAATCCGCAACATACATATGCCGTTGACGGTAATTACACTGTGACATTAATTGCATCAAATGAATGTGGTGATGATACGATTCAACAAATAATATCCGTTGAATTGGCTGGTTTGTCCTTGAATAACCTTCATCAGTTTAAAATAGCTCGTTTGGAAAAAGGTTTGTATCTGCTTTCGAGTCCTACTCATCTTTCAATGAATGACATTAAACTAGTTGATCTTCTAGGAAATGAGATAGGTTCTAAAACTATTACTATTGACTCCGAAAGTGGTGAAGTACAAATTGATTTGCGAAATTTTGCTGATGGGATTTATATGATCCAATTTCCCTCAAATGGCCAACAATTTCAAGGTAAAATCTACAACTAGTCTATCTAAATAATTAGAAGTTACAATTGACAAAAATGAGAATGGTTAAAATGTAATTGCCTTTAAGGAGACTATACTCCTCTTTCAACAATAAACCAATTATTTAACAAGTTTTCTCTGTTGTAAATCATCGATTTTTTAGTATTCCAATCAATTACGTCAGCACCGGCATGTAGGCAAATTGCTTGACCAGCAGCGGTGTCCCATTCCATCGTTGGAGCATAGCGCGGATAACAGTCAGCAGAGCCATCAGCAATCATACAAAGTTTCAGTGAACTTCCTTTTGAAATCAATTCAATTTCACCATGTTCAATTTCTTTTTGATCAATGAAATCTTGTGTTTCTTGTGACAGGTGTGACCGACTTGCGACTATGCGATAGGTTGTTCTTTCTTCTTTAATCGGTAGTTTTATCGCCGATGAAATGATGGTTTCAGCATCTTTTATTGTATCTGTCTGAAAACGAAAGGCACCTAATTCTTTACTTGAAAAATACATTTCGTTAATAGCGGGAGCATAAACAACTCCCATAATAGGAACTTGATTTTCGATAAGCGCAATATTCACTGTAAAGTCACCATTGCGTTTGATAAATTCCTTCGTTCCATCCAATGGATCAACTATCCATAGTTGTGACCAATTTTTACGTTCTTCATAAGGAATACTTCTTCCTTCTTCAGAAAGAACTGGAATACCAGTTTTATCCAAGTAAGATTGAATAATGTGGTGTGCTTTAATATCCGCTTTTGTCAAAGGAGAATTATCACTTTTCATATCCACACCAAAATCGTCTGTTTGGTAAACTTCCATTATTGCATCACCTGCTTCAAGCGCAGCTGTTATTATAAGTGATAAAAAATCCTTCATTTGGAAGTTGTATTTTTTGGTTTAAAGAATCATTCCTGCAGCTACAGTTTCATTGGTTGATTCATCAATTAAGATAAAACTTCCAGTATATCTGTTTTCGCGATAATCATCAATCATCAATGGTTTGGTCGAGCGAATGATAACGCGACAAATATCATTCATATTGATATCCTTGTCTTCCATGTTGCGCTCAATGGAATTAATATCCATTTTGTACACCATTTCTTTGATCATTACTTTTTGTTCGTTGGTAGTATGACGAATGGTGTATTTAGTGCGTGCTTGAGCAGAACTGTTATTTAACCAACAAATCATTGCTTCAAATTCCTGTTCACTTCTTGGACGATTGTTGGTTCTAACAATCATGTCTCCGCGGCTAATATCAATTTCGTCCTCTAACGAAATCGCAATTGACATTGGCGCAAAGGCAGTATTAATCTGTCCATCGAATGTGTCGATTGAGGAGATTTTAGAGGTAAAACCAGCCGGTAAAATACAAACTTCATCCCCAATTCGTAGAATTCCACTTTCCAAACGTCCAGCATAACCACGGTAATCTCTGAATTCTCCAACTTGTGGGCGAATGACTGTTTGAACTGGAAAACGAGCATCTATTTTATTGATGTCACTGCTAATGTGCATTGTTTCTAAGGTATGTAACAAAGGTGCTCCTTGGAACCACGGCATATTTTCAGAACGGTTCACCACATTGTCACCTTTCAAAGCGCTAATGGGAATAAACTGCACATCTTTGATCATCATTTTAGAAGCTATTCGCTCATACTCTTCGATGATTTCATTGAACCGTTGTTCGCTATAATCAACCAAATCCATTTTATTGATGCACACAATAATGTGGGGTATTTGCAGCAAAGAGGCGATGTATGAGTGACGTTTGGTTTGTTCTACAACTCCATTTCTCGCATCAATTAAAACAATGGAAGCATTCGCAGTTGAAGCACCTGTCACCATGTTTCGCGTATATTGAATGTGACCTGGTGTATCGGCAATGATGAATTTTCGTTTAGGCGTAGTGAAATAGCGATAAGCAACATCGATTGTAATCCCTTGTTCTCGTTCGTCTTTTAATCCATCGGTAAAAAGGGCCAAATCGATTCCGTCAAAGCCCCGGCGTTGGGACGTTTTTTCGATCGAAGAAAGTTGGTCTTCAAAAATCGATTTTGAATCATACAACAAGCGGCCGATTAAAGTGCTTTTCCCATCATCAACACTTCCCGCTGTTGAGAAGCGCAATAATTGATTGTTTAGCAGCTGCTTTTCTTTAGTTGTTTTCTCGTTAATCATTCAATCTCAATTTTACACTTAAAAATAACCATCGCGTTTGCGATCTTCCATAGACGTTTCAGATCGTTTGTCATCTGCACGATTTCCGCGTTCAGTTTGTCGCATGGAACTTACTTCTGCTACTATTAAATCTAATGTGTCGGCAGTTGATTCGATTCCTCCTGTAATAGTGATGTCACCTAATGTTCGAAAGCGAATTTTCTTTGTTTCAATCGCTTCATTTTCATCTAATTGAATGAATTCTGAATTCGGTATCCAAGAATTATTTCTCCAGATAACCTCTCGATTATGAGCGAAATATAAAGATGGAATAGCGATATTTTCTTGTTTGATGTAATTCCAAATGTCCATTTCGGTCCAATTGGAAATCGGGAACACCCTAAAATGTTCACCTTCGAAATGTTTACCATTGAAAAGATTCCACAATTCTGGTCGTTGATTTTTTGGGTCCCATTGACCGAAATCATCGCGGTGTGAAAAAAAGCGTTCTTTTGCGCGCGCCTTTTCTTCATCTCTTCGTCCACCGCCAATCGCACAATCAATTTTATGTTCTTCAATTGTATCGAGTAGGGTAGTTGTTTGAAGCACATTTCGAGATGCATTTTTCCCTTTTTCTTCACGAACGCGTCCTTTTTCTATCGAATTTTGAACCGATCCTACAATTAATTGGGCATCCAATTCTTTGACCAATTGATCTCTGAATTGCAACGTTTCTGGAAAATTATGTCCCGTATCGATGTGCATTAGCTCAAACGGTATTTTAGCTGGAAAAAATGCTTTTTTTGCTAAATGCGTAACAACGATAGAATCTTTTCCACCTGAAAAAAGAATGACAGGATGTTGAAACTGAGCTGCTACTTCTCTAAGTACAAAAATGGCTTCAGATTCTAATTCTTCCAGGTAATTTAGATAGTAGCGATTCATTTTTTGAATTGAATTTTTGAAAGAACTAAGGTACAAAGAAGTTGAACAGAATCTTCAATGCTTGTTTTTTCTGTGTCAATTATTAAATCAGGATTAATTGGATTTTCGTAGGGAGAATCGATTCCAGTAAAGTTTTTTAGTTCTCCTTTTCGCGCTTTGCTGTATAGTCCTTTTACATCTCTGCGTTCGCATTCTTCTATAGAAGTTTGAACGAAAATCTCAATAAAATTTTCTTCTCCAACGGTTTTTTTAACCAGGTTTCTGTCTTTTGAAAAAGGAGAAACAAAAGCGGCAATCACTACAAGTCCATTGTTGGATAAAATCTTGCTGATTTCGGCGATTCTTCGAATATTTTCGGAGCGATCTTCTTCAGAAAAACCAAGATCTTTGTTCAATCCTGTTCGAAGCAGATCTCCATCCAGATTTGCTGTGTGAATGCCTTTTTTGAAAAGATGTTGTTCTAGATGATCAGCTATTGTTGATTTTCCAGAGCCAGATAAGCCGGTCAACCAGACTACTAAAGAGGAATGACCAAATTGCTTTTCTTTTTCAATTTTCGTGATATGGTAATTATGTGGATGTAGATTACTCATTTTTTTGTTTCCTCTTCAGTGTTTGAAATTAATCCAAAATCACTTCTATACCAAATTCGTTCGTGGAAATAATACAAGAGCATTTTGGTAATTAATTCAAATCCACCGATTGTAAAGCCAATTTCAGCATGACCAGTAACAATCCAACCGAGCAGTATTGTATCCATTGTGCCAACGACACGCCATGTGATTGTTTTTAATATGTGCCTAATTTGACTGTTGGTTTGGTTTAAGAAATTCCAGTTGTACCATGCTCGTTCATGAAGATAATACAAAACCATTTTTGTCATTAACTCTAAAAATCCTATGGATACGCCATATTTCAATTCACCGGTCAATAACCAACCAAGTAAAATTGTATCAATAGTACCTATGATTCGCCAAGTGATGGTTTTTGCAAGATGTCTTTTTCGCGAGAATTTTTTCATGATCGAAGTCACAAAGATGACAAAAAGGACACAATATTCGATTTTTTAAGAAGAATTTTCTTCTATTTCTCTTTTTAGATTATCTCAAAAACATCCTCAGTCGTTTTACGTACTTTCTTGTGAAATTGAGCTCCATCCTCAAGATGACGATAACCAATCGGGCAAACCAATGTGGCATGCAAGTTTTTGGCTTTCAGACCCAATATTTCATCGTATCCTGCTGGTTCGAAACCTTCCATTGGTGTTGCATCAATTTTCATTTCGGCGCAAGCAAGCATTAATTGTCCCAATGCAATATACAATTGCTTACTTGACCATGTGCTAATATCAGTTGGAGATAAGTTACTCAGTGTCTTTTTCACAAAGTTTCCGTACCCAGCTAAATTTTCGATATCTTGATTACGCGTGATTGATGTGTTGGCAATGTGCTCGTCAATGTGTTCCTCCTTTAAATCGAGGTATGAACAAAAAACGATGAGGTGAGAAGCATCAGTTACTTGTGATTGTCCCCATGATTTTTCTCTCAATTGTTGTCGAAGAGCTTGATTTTCAATAATGAGAAATTTCCAGGGTTGTAAGCCATACGAACTTGGTGTGAGTCGCAAAACTTCTTTGATTGTTTCTAGGTCTTTTGGACTTATTTTTTTTGAAGAATCGAATTTCTTTGTGGCATATCGCCAATTCAAGGCCTCTAAAATATGTTGGTGTTCCATGAGTTCGTTTGTAAGTTAACAAAGGAAATGAAAGGTTGTTTAAAAAATCATTGGTACTTCAATTACCATTATCCTTCCCTTTTGAAGTGTATTGATTTTGATGTTATCGAAATCTTCTATACCGAGCGCATCTCTTTGATTTAATTGCTGGCCATTTATTTCAAACATACCATCAATATTCATGATATAAATGCCATTTCCCTCTTTTTTAATAGAATAATCCAGCGTATTTCCTTCTGTAGATGATGCTAAATGAATCCAAGCATCTTGATGAATCCATGTTCCATCGTCAGTTGGGTTTGGACTCAATACCTGCAGGAATTGATTTTCTACGCCAGATAAATCATAGCGAATTTGGTCATATCTCGGTTCAACACCTCTTTTATTCGGGAAAATCCAGATTTGGAAAAGATTTAATTCCACATTAGCACTTGGATTAAATTCACTATGCTCAACACCCGTTCCTGCTGACATTACTTGAACCTCTCCAGTTGTTACTTCAGAAGTATTTCCCATGCTATCTTTATGTTTTAAAGACCCTGCCAAAGGAATTGTAATAATTTCCATGTTGTCATGAGGATGGGTTCCAAATCCCATTTTTGCTGCTACTATGTCATCATTGAGAACACGTAAAGCACCAAAATTTATTCTATCTGGATTGTACCAACTTGCAAAACTGAATGAATGTTTAGCGTTTAACCAACCATGGTTTGCGTGACCTCTTGAAGCTGCTGTGTGAAAAGTTGTTTTCATGATGAATGTAATTTTCATCAAAGATAGACATATATTTTAAAGTATATACCATGGTAAATATATTTTTTTGAAATAATTTTTTAAAAAAAAAGGATGAACTCTCGTCCATCCTTTCCTTCATTTATTTCTAATTATTTTGGCTGATTTTAAATAGTAAAAAATCAATTATTATCTAACGAGATGAAAGTAGGTGTGTCCCTCAATGCTTTTATCATTGAAATCTGTTGCCTTGTATTTAATAAAATACACGCCATCTTCTACCTCTTTTCCGTCATCTGTTTTTCCATCCCAACCTTGGTTTATTGTATTCAAGGTATTTATTTGATGTCCCCAACGATTCAAGATAATCGCTTCAAAGTATTCACCATATTGAACATCAACAAAATATAGGTCATTTGCATTGTCACCATTTGGTGTAAATACATTTGGAGGAGTAACAATCATTGGCGGAAGAACTTCAATTTGGATTGTCCAAGTGTCATAACAAATACCATTTGAAGCAACTAAAAGTACATTGTAAATACCAGGATTTATGTAGGTATTTGTTGCTGAACCTAAGGTATTGGTATTTAATGTGTTTCCATCTGCGAAATCCCATGCATAAGAGTTTGCAAGGATACTTGAATTACCAAAAGTAACTTCTAAAGGGATATTTCCATAAATAGGACTAGCAGAACCATTCGCTACAGGTAATGGGTATGCAGTAACAACTACTTGATCTGTATTTATACAGCCATTTGCATCGGTTCCAGAAACAGTGTAGGTATTAACTCCAGTTGGTGGTATAAATGCTGTACCATCAACAACACCGCCTGACCAAGAGTAGCTAATTGCTCCTGAACCATTTAATGTTACTAAAGATGGTGATGTTGGATTAGGTTCACAAATTTGTTGGTCGTTTCCAGCATTAACATTGGGTAAACCGTTAACCGTTACAGTAATAGTCCCGTTTTGATTTTGAGAACACGCAATAGAAGAAGACTCAGTGATATCGACTAAGGTATAGGTATAAGTGCCTGGAATATTCGTTGGTGCAGGCAGAACAAAATCGTTTCCAGTTGTCGTGACCGGTGTTTGGGGTGTGCCATTTAAATTGTAATTTATTGTATACGGGGCGGTTCCAGATGCCCCAGATAAGGTGACATTTGGACTAGGATCGCCTTGGCAGACCGCGACCGAATTGGTAATTGTTGCTGTTGGTAAGGGATTCACTGTAATTGTTACTTGAGATGTTTGCTGAGCACCGCAAGAACCAGGCTCTGATGCCGTTACAGTGTAAGTTGTTGTTGTCGCAGGTGTCGCAACTGGATTCGCAATATTTGCATTACTCAATCCCGCAGCTGGCGCCCAAGAATAAGTATATGGACCATTACATCCGTTAGTTGCATTAGCCGATAAATTTGAAGATTCGCCTTCACATAATAAAACTTCAGAAGCAGAACTAGTAACTTGCATTGGATTGCTTCCAGCAATTGTAAATTCATATTCTGCAGTGTAAATATAACAAGGGACTTCCCATGCGCGCCATTTGTAAGTTCCAGGACATAAATTTGAAAGGTCAAGAACAGTTAAGGCATATGGTTCAGGTATGCTCCAAGTTGAGGACGATGCATCACCACCATTTATGCATAGTAGAGGAGAAAGGTAATTTGCAACACCCGTAAAAGTAGCATCTACACAAATCAACTCAATATTTACATTGTAGCAACACTGCCATCCAGCATTACTCGTAAATGTCAATTCTAAGTTGTTACCATTAACAGTTTGCGTAATTCCGGAAAGCCCAGCGCACGGACTACAAGCCAAGGAAACAGATGTAGTTAGTGAGAAAAGAGCAATAATTAGAACGCTTAAATTTTTCATTTAGTTTTTTTTTTGTAGTTGTTGTTCAGTTAATATGTTGAAAGACTTTTATTTATAACAAAAGGTTGCTTGACTACTCTTTAGACCTTTCAATTTTTTTTATTCTTTCTTCTAGCTCATTTATTTTTTGAACTTCCAAAATTAGAATTTCATTTTGTTTTTTTAGCTTATCAATCTGAATTTGTTGTTCTTGAATTGCATTAATCAATGGAACTACAAATTCAGCATAGCGAATTGAATAAAAATCTGAATCATTTTTAGGTTTCACAAGTCCACTAAATTGA
Organism: Crocinitomicaceae bacterium; assembly: GCA_021740745.1. GTDB lineage: Bacteria > Bacteroidota > Bacteroidia > Flavobacteriales_D > Crocinitomicaceae > M0103. Next base: position 28,795 of record JAIOZF010000020.1, read on the forward strand.
TGATTCATTTCTTTCAAAAGTAATTCAACATCCTGCGCAATCAAACCTGAATAAAAATTGTCTTCTTGACCTAAAGCGCTATATTGATATCTCATCGGGTTCAATTTTAAAATAAAATCTAAGCCTAATTTTTCTTCTTGAATGTTTGTTTTGAGTCTTCTATCTGAGAATGTACCCCAGCCAACTTGTCCTCCAATTGAAGTTATAGACGTATTTCCTATAATTACTGAATTACTTGCAGTAACGATTGATCCCGCTCCAATCGCGATAGCATTGTTTAAATTGCTCGTTGCCGCATCGGCATTGAATCCCAGAAAAAGGTTATTACTTCCCGTAGTGCTATATTGTCCTGCAAAATTTCCAACATAGGTATTGTTATTTCCAGTGGAATTAAAGTAGCCTGCATGTGCTCCCAAAAAAGTGTTTTCTCCACCGGTAGTGTTATTGTTTCCTGTTGTTACACCAAGAAATGAATTATGTAAACCTACTGTGTTATTTTGTCCGGCATAACAACCAATAAATGTATTTTCTGTACCAGATGTATTCAGATAACCAGCTCTTCGACCGATAAAAGAATTCATCATCCCGTCTAAATTATTAACACCTGTTTCGGCACCAATAAAAGTATTTTGACTTCCAACCGTATTGTTTAAACCAGCGTCATGTCCTGCAAGCACATTATATTGACCAAATGTACTCAGCAATCCTGCGTTGTTTCCGATAATCAAATTAGCCAATCCTCGATTATGTAAAATTTTACGGTTGTTGATCATATAGGCACTATCCGTTGGGATATTTATTTGTCCGTAAACATCAAGTCGTTGAGCGGGGTTATTTAATCCGATTCCTACAAAACCGCCATTATTATGTATGTTTGAATTGTTGACAATCCATTGAGATCCGTTCCAATAAGCTGTGTTTCCAGCTGTTGTTCCATTTGGTAAAAGTGCTGTCCCTGCATACTTTGCGTAGAGGGCATAAGGAACACTCAGTAACTGTGATGTTCCCATTTCAATGAAGTTTGTTCCTCCTGAAAAATCGGCTTCTACTTTAAGAAATTTATCATTTATTCCCCAATCAATAGAAGCGAATAAACCAGATACGACAGCTCCTGTTCCAATATTCAGAGAGAAAAGACCAAATTCATTGGTAGTTGGTGAATGTGTCTCTGAATATAAAACTGTACCTGTACTTATTTGATCGATAATGCTGAATCGCACTGAAATTGAAGAATTATTAATCGTTTGACCAGCTAGATTTCTAGCAACCGATTGATATTTAATTGCTTCAGGAGTCTGAGCAAAAAGTAGATTAAGAAAAAAGCAGTAAACAATTAATGCGGCAATTTTATTCATCGAAACAATTGAATTAATTGATTTTAGTTAATTTAAATATGGCTATTTCTCCAGTATGCAATTCTCGAAGTTGGAGGAAATAAATACCTGAAGACAACAGAGAGACGCTTATCTGATGGTTAAAGTTTGATGATGAGAAAAAATAATTACTGTTGTAAATTTCTTTTCCTGATGCATCCTTTAATTCAACTAAATATTCCCCTGCATTTTCTGGCTTATACTTAATAATTATTTCCGAAGAAAATGGGTTGGGATATACTTCAAAAAAATTATCGCTAGTCAAAAATTCAGTACTGAGTAGATTCTCATAATCCTGCTGAAATCCTTGCGTAAGAATGTTACCATTGGAATATGTCTCAACGACTGTTTCACCAATAGTATAAGAAAGAGAACCATTCGTTTGAGTGTAATAATCTCCCCCCGTTGCAAGAACTTCTTGGGCATGAATATTCACTGAAAAAAGCAAGAAAAAAACGATAATTAAATTCCTCATATATATATTAACTCACTGCAAAATACGGAATTTGTGTGAAACAAAAAAAGTCGCTTTTAAATGTTTACTAAAAGATTACAAAGAATTGACACGGCTGTTTCGCTATACACCAGTGAATTCATGGATTTTACATCTTATTTCTGAATGAGAGAATAGTTTAGACACTTTTATGAAATAGTACCTTGCATTTTTAATTAGTTGATTGTTGAATTATAGAAAAATGCAACACGAATTTTTCAAAATTAAACAAGTTTATAGATACGGAAAAGGCCAATTTTTTGTGAAGTGAACAAGTGGCTAAAGAATAGTTGTATCTGAATTTTAAGTTTTTGGAAGTTTTAAAAATAACTTAAAAGACAAAACCCCTTCGACATTGATACATCTAGGGGGTTTCTAATCCACACAGCCATATGTGGCTTGTCTTAAATATTTTTTCTAATTGCTTAGAGTGATGCAAATATAGGGATTTATTCGAGAATACCCATTTATTATTTGTTGAACTATATGTTTTAGAATAATTGCCCACTTGGATCATACATTCTATTTTTATCTTGTTGCAGCGAAAGCAAGCATTAGCGATTAATGTGTAGAGCAAATAATTATATATCTAAACTTGGCATTTTACGGATAAATAAAATACGTAATTTAACGAATGAAAACTACGTATTTTTACTTAATTATTAAAATTCATACTATGTTTTTAAAACAATCTGTTTAAGTTTACTTTTTTTTGAGATTGAATCATTTTTTAATGAAATTTTATAGAGATTTTTATTTTTCAATGCTACTTGTTTTTTCCTCTACATATTTGTTGGGACAAAATTTCAATTACAAAGAAAACGCTGTATATATCTACAATTTTATTGCAGGAATGGAATTTCCAGTTAAGAAGGAAAAAATTACAATAGGTATTTTTGGAACAACAAAAACGGAGAACGAAATAAGGACATTAGTCAGCAAAAAATCGGATAAATTTATTGTAAAAAATATTACTATTGCTCAGTCAAAGGAAGTTGACATAATTATTATTGCGAAGTCTTCCTCTCGAAAGACAAAAGAAATATCAACTCTTACAGCCAAATTACCAATTTTAATTATTTCTGAATCCGCAGATCAAAATTATGCAGGTGCTTGTATTTGCTTATTTATTGATGAGGAAGATAATTTCAAAACAAAGTATCAGTTAAGTACATATAATTTAAGAATTCGAGGATTAACTGCTTCAAAATCAATAATCACTAACTCGATTTTAGTTCGTTAAAATATGAAAAGAATACTACTTCAAATATTTATTTTTACAATTTTTAGCTTTTCATCAGTAGCCCAAGATACTTTGCGGTCAAACACTGCTGATACAATTGATTTTTCTAATTATTCATTGGAAGAATTAATTAAAATGAAATCTACTTACAAATCAACTGAAATTGAAAAATTAATTAATGAATCCATAGAAATATCGGCTAGAAAACCGCTTTCTTTGAAAAAAAGTCCTTCAGTCGTTTCAGTGCTAACAACAGAAGAAATTGAAAGATCGGGTTCTAATAACTTGATGGATCTTTTAGAATTAATTCCTGGAATTCAATTTAACGCAGATGTGCAAGGCACTATTGGAATTTCTATTAGAGGACTATGGGCGCAAGAAGGAAAAGTTTTGTTGTTGCTGGATGGTCAAGAAATAAATGAAATAGCTTATGGATCAATTCAATTTAATCAACAATATCCTGTTTCACAAATAAAGCGAATTGAAGTCATCAGAGGACCTGGTTCTGCTTCTTATGGAGGATATGCAGAATACGCTGTAATAAATGTGATAACGAAGGATGGCTCAGACTTAAATGGACTTCATGTGAGTTCTTTGGTTGGTCAAACAGCCCTTACATATGCGCAGCAAAATATATCGATTTCTTATGGGCAAAAAATCAAAGATTTTTCATATTCGTTGAGTGGGTATTATTCTCGAGGACAAAGAAGTGATCAGCAATATTCTGATATTTATGGGAATTCATATTCTATGAAAGGAAATTCTCAATTAAATTCCTTCAATCTGAATATCGGCGCGAATTATAAAGGCTTCAGTATGAGATTTATTAAGGACGATTCATACATGACACAGCGTGACAACTATGTTTCAAACTTATCGAAGCCTGATAAACAATATTTCTTAAATTCATTGGCGGAATTAAAGTATCAAAATTACTTAAGTAAAAAATTTCAGTTACTCGTAAAGGTTAATTTTAAAAATGGTGAACCATGGAAAAACACAGATGTTAAAGATTCTATGGATTATTCCTCATATTACAACATTATTACAAATCGTTATCGAGTAAATGTTTCCGGGATAATAGATATAAACCGAATAATTAATTTGACCATTGGATTAGAAAGTTTTTATGACCAATCAATTACAAAATTAACTCCCGAGACACAAATAAAAGCTAACTATTTAAACAATTCAGCTTTTATTCAAGCATTGATAAAAACTAGATTTGCAAATGTAACCATTGGGGGTAGGTATGATAGAAATACTTCTTTTGGTTATGCGTTCAATCCGCGTATAGGCGTTACCAAGAAGATTTCTATTTTTAATTTTAAAGCATTATATGCATCCTCGTTTAGAGCACCTGCAATCGAAAATATATTGAATGCTATTAATAATACTATTGTGCCCGAAAAATCTGCTACATTGGAATTTGAAGTTGCTACTCAGATAAACAGAAATTCCTATTTATCTTTAAACGTGTATGACATAAAGACCAAAAATGCCATTCGATATTTTATCTTTAATGATTCGATAAACAACATTGATATAGAAGGATATGAGAATCATTCGAGTCGTATAGGTACAAAAGGGCTGGAGATAGAATATAAGTACATTTCTAAAAAATGGACACTATCTTCTTCGTATTCTTTCTACTCTGCTGATAGATTCGAAGATTTTGACTCAACCATTCAAGTCAAAGGAAGTGCTTATTCTAATTTAGGAATTGCAAATCATAAAATTACCCTAATGAGCTCAATCAATTTTGGTGAACATTTCTTTGTAACGCCTTCAGTGATTATTTTGGGAAATCGTTACGGTTATAATTCATTAGATAGTTTAGGTGCTGGGATTCTAAATAAGTATGATCCGCAAATTTCATTAAATATATATTTCAGTTACAAAAATATAATAAAAGGCTTATCATTAGGTTGTGGAGTTCAGAATATTTTGAATGAAGAAATTTTGTATATTCAACCCTACAATAGTCTTCACAACGCATTGCCTGGTATGGGACGTCAATTTAATTTGAATTTAACCTATTTATTACCTTTGAAGAATTGAGATTTAGTGTAACACGTAAGCTTGGTAGCACCTACCTATTAATAATTGTTGTTTCTTTAATTTTTTCATTACTGAGCGCTATTCAATTAAATCGTTATCGAAATCTTGATAATGAATATTCTCTTGTAATATTACCTTCAATTGTCAGTTTAAAAAAAGCTGTAAATCAAACAGCGGATTTGAATGGAAAGTATAAAAGTTGGATATTCCTATCTGATCTAAGCGAACGAGAAAAAATAAATAGCTTATATGAAGGTGATTATAAAAAAAATATTGCTTCCATAACTAGAACTTTCGAATTATCAAAAAAAACGGAAGATATAAAGACCTTGCATTCGATTAATGAAATCAACGATAAAATTTTTCGGAACACAAAAATTATTAATACTAATTTGAATAATATAGAAGCATTTTTTGATGAGAATAAAGTGAATGAATCGGTTATCAACTTTCAGGACTCAATCGAACCTTTTTTAGATAAAAACTTAGCTTCTTACAAACTTCTTTTAGAACAAAGTATTAAACGCCAATCACTAATTAACCAGAAGAAAGAAAATTATTTTTCGAGTGTTTCTAGTATGTTTATTTTATCGATTATTGCTATTGCAATAATTAGTTTGTTCTCACTTTTTTATACGCGTAGAAGAATACTAAATCCATTAATTACGCTTGAAGAGATCGTAAGAGATATCTCTATTGGAGAAATAAATAAAGTTCCTGTTAATCATAAAAGTGATGAAATTGCGCAAATGCAAAATTCATTAGGAAACATGATTGATGGTCTTATTGAAAAAATAAATTTTTCGAATGAAATAGGAGAAGGTAATTATAACGCTTCATTGAATGTTTTAAATGAAAAAGACAAATTAGGAAATTCTTTGATTGAAATGTCAAGGAAACTTAGAAAAAATGATCAAGCAATTAATGAATTTCAACTTTCTTTAAAAAATGCCCAGTCAATCGCAAAAATGGGGAATTGGGAATATAATTTAGAAAATGAAAATTTCTTTTGGTCGGATGAATTATATATGATTTTTGAATTCGAAGAGAAGAATTCATTCAAAGAAATTCGCGATGCTTTTAATGCAAAAATTCATCCTGATGAAAAATCATATTTTGATAACATCTTTAACTTTATTGATAAACATTTTAGTTTTGAGCAACGCATAATTTGCAAGGATGGATCCATCAAATATCTCTATGCCAAAGGCTATGTGGAGAGAGAATATCAAAATAGTTCAAAAAACAGAATTATTAAAGGTGTTTTCCAAGATATTACAGAACGTAAAATCATTGAACAAGAGCTTGAATTGTCTAAATTGAATGCTGAAAAGTTGGCTAAATCTCGGGATGAATTCATGTCTGGAATGAGTCATGAAATTAGAACGCCACTGAATGGAATAATGGGTTTTACGAGCTTGTTGGTCGATAATGACAATTTCACCTTAGAACAAAAGAAATATATTAATGCAATAAAATCATCTGGAGAAATTTTATTGGTGATCATTAACGATATTCTTGACATGGCAAAAATTGAAGCTGGTAAAATGAATATTGAACAGATTCCTGTATCGCTTCAAGTGGTCTTGTCAGCAGTTTTAGATGCCTTTAATATTAAAATACTGGAGAATAAAATAAAATTAAAAGTAAATATTGATCCTGAAATACCAGATTTATTTTTGTCCGATCCAGTGCGAATTTCACAGATATTTTACAATTTAATTAGTAATGCTGTGAAATTCACTTCGCTTGAAGATGAAATTAAAATTGACATTACAATTGATCAAGATTCAATTGATAAATTGACATTGAAATTTATCATTACGGACTCAGGAATTGGAATACCGAAAGAAAAGCATGAATCTATCTTTAGTCCTTTTATTCAAAGTAATGATGACACTTCCAGATTGTACGGCGGAACGGGATTGGGCTTGTCAATTGTTAAAAAAATAATTTTGTTGATGGGTGGGTCAATTACAGTTGAAAGTGAATTAGGGAAAGGAGCTAAATTTACTTTTTACATACCCGTAAATAAGGTGAAAGAGGATATATCTAAATTGATATCTGGTAAAGAAGATACTGATGGGGCAAACAGTGCTTTAGCCCAAAGTGATAAAATAAAGATTTTGGCTGCAGAGGATAATCCTATAAATCAACTTTTATTAACCGCAATTTTAAAGCAGATTAATGCTGAATTCATAATTGTGGAAAATGGCCAAATTTTATTGGACGTGTATAAAGAGAAAAACTTCGATGTTATTTTAATGGATTTGATGATGCCAGTCAAAGATGGTTTTCAATCGACCATTGAAATAAGAAATTTGGAAGATAAAATGAAAAGCGAAATTCCAATTATCGCCGTTTCGGCAGATGTGACAGAGATGGTTACAATAAAATGTAAACAAATTGGAATGAGTGGATATCTTTCTAAGCCATTTGTTAAGAACGATTTAGTGGAGATTATTGAACGTTTAATAAAGCAATAGCTTTAGAGATAAGGATATACGATTTAGAATATCATAGAATAAATTTACCGGCAATAATAACTTCTTTATGAGCTGCGTATTAGGATGTTCATGAAACGCTCAAAACAGAAACTACAGCAAACGCACAAAATCTCGTTGAAGGCTTTGGACAATAGTTGAAGGTAGATTCAATTGATTTTGTTTGTCCATCAAAATTTTATTAAACCCAACCAACGCATCAAAGTGATTAAACAATGGTAAAGTTCTTACCTGATTCTAAATTCTGAATGGTTATTCTGGAAAGTTGTAGTTGTTCTGCCAACTCTTGTTGTGAAAGCTTTTGCTGTTCGCGATAAGATTTCCCAACTGTCCGATTTCCGATTTAACGTCTTTTATTTTGAGATTACCGGTAAACATATTGCACATTATAATATTCAAATGGACGACATTTTAATCGATTTGCATATTTAATTATACTTTTTAGAATTACTAGTTGATTTTAGAAATGCGACCTATAATTCGCTATTTTAGATTTTCAGCAGTAAAATATAATTTTCGAACAACACTAAAATATAGTTTTAATACAGAGAGAATGTTTATCAATTAGTTGAGGGGGAATTAAATACGACCTTAAATATTCAGAATATTTCTTAATTTTATATGTAAATGCATATAATATAGATTATTTCGTTAAATATATATGCAAATACATATAATATTGTATATTTGATTAAAATTATATCTAAAAGCATATAATGAGAAATATAGCTGAATTTGTAAAAGAACGCCGAAAAGAAGTAGGATTGACACAAGAAGAGTTTGCCGAACGCACAGGTGTAGCACTTACCGTTATTCGAAAAATTGAACAAGGGAAATCCAATCTCAATATGGATAAGGTGAATCTAGTGCTCAAAATGTTCGGACACGAATTAGCTGCTGTTAGTAGCAAAGAACTAAAAGAATCTGAGTCATGAGACAGGCTAACATATACTACCAGGATAATCTTGCAGGTGTTCTCACCGAGACAGATGAAGGTGATTTTGTTTTTCGTTACGAAGACAACTATGTAAAAGAGCATCCAAATGATTTTATAACGTTTTCCATGCCCGTATCCGATGTGCCCTATCGAGAAAAAAGATTGTTTCCCTTTTTTGAAGGATTAATTCCTGAAGGTTGGTTATTGGATATCGCCTCAAAAAACTGGAAGATCAATAGAAACGACCGGATGGGACTTTTACTCGCGTGTTGTAAAAGTTGTGTCGGAGCGGTAAGTGTTGAACCAATAATTACAAGCGATGAAGCATAAGTGTTTATACTGCTATCAACCATTAGAAACTTCAGGTGATTTTCATGAGAAATGCGCGAAGCAATTTTTTGGTACAAGTGAAGTTCCTATTCTAACCTACTCGCTGAATGATATGTCAGAACTGGCAAAACAAGTTGTTGAACGAAGTGTTGCTGTGCCAGGAGTTCAACCGAAGTTATCTATGTCAATGATCAAAGAAAAAACAGATGGTCCCGAAAACCGACTAACTGTTGTTGGTGCATTGGGTGGGAATTACATTTTCAAACCACCATCATCTGAACATTTTCCTGAAATGCCAGAGAATGAACATGTGACCATGCGCATTGCAGAAGCGTTCGGAATTAAAGTTGTTGAATCAAGTTTAATACGATTACAATCTGGTGAACTTTCGTATATCACCAAGCGTATTGATCGGACAATCAAAGGAGAAAAGATTCATATGATAGATATGTTTCAAATCACAGAAGCATTCGACAAGTATAAAAGTTCAATGGAAAAAGTAGGAAAAGCACTCAGGGAAAATTCGGACAATACCTTTTTAGATCTTTTGTCTTTTTTTGAACTTAGCTTGTTCAGTTTTTTAACAGGGAATAATGATATGCACCTGAAGAATTTTTCCATGATCAAGACCCGTTCTGGTTGGACCTTGTCTCCTGCATATGATTTATTAAATGTTCGCATCGCTAATCCAGAAGATAAAGAAGAACTTGCACTAACGTTAGGTGGTAAGAAAAAGAAACTTAACCGTGTTTATTTTGAGCGATTCGGAGAAGGATTAGGATTGACTCCAAAACAAATTCAAGGAGTATTTAAACGCTTTGAGAAAAATAAAGAAAAGGCGATTACTTGGATTGATCAATCCTTTTTATCGAACATAATGAAAGAAGCCTATCTTGAGATTTTGAATGAACGCTATTCGAAAATAGCAAACTAATAAAAACCATTCAGAAATTTTGGATTATCGCATATCGCGATATGCGATAATCCATTTTCTATTTTTCCATTTTCATACTCTATATAGGCTTAACCTATTCTCTAAATAGCCTCAAAATATATTTCTTCCTTGTCTTTTCAAATGGAGAACAGGCAATAGCAAGACAATCAGGCCTTATCAAATTGAAGGGAACGTTGAATAATGTGAACTTCTATAAAACAAAGGACGGGAACCTGGCGCGAATGAAAACATCTGTTGATGCAAAACGTATCGCGAATGGCCCAGCCTTTGAACGAACTCGTTAAAACGCAAAAGAGTTCGGGAGCTCTGCTGCTTCTGGTAAATTGTTGAGAGATGCTGTGAGACCAATGTCCATGAATGCTTCTGATGGCAGAGTTACGGCTTTCAAAACACTGATAAACCTTGAAAAACGGAACTTTTAAGCATAAAAAAAGCCTCCGATTGGAGGCTTACGCTTTAACTTTTGCGGTCTGGACGGGTGAACAGTCCTATATGTATACGCCTGTAAATCAAACTCTTAAAGTCAGTGAAAATGCCCTTGTTCGCCTATGTGTTAACCGAATATTTTGGTCGGTTATGAACGGTTTGACATTAACCTTCTCGACAAAGGTA
>JAIOZF010000100.1 GCA_021740745.1 Crocinitomicaceae bacterium
TGTCGCAGCGTTTAAGGAATATTTGATATTGTTCCATTCGTACTTCTCTACCACTATTTTCTTCTTTTCATCCGGGAAATAGACCGTAATTTCATCTGGACCCAAATATTCAATTCGACCCATTTTTCCATTGTAGAAATTTTTATCGAAGGAAATATCATTTTTGATAAACATCACTTGCGCACCGACCTTTAATTCCATTTCCGGATCAATTGGATACAAATGCTGGGGGAATTCACCATTTATCTCAGCCTTGTAAAACAGTGATTTATTCTTCAACGATTTGAGCGCTTTCGCATTTATCTCATCCGCTTTAGCGTTGTGTGTTGTTAAGGTAATATATCCTTCTTCCTTCAGCGAATCAAAATCTGGTTTTACGAATTTATTAAGAACCAAAACATCCTCTTCTGAAATGCGATTATCGCGCAAATGATTCAATACATTTATGAATTCTACATCTTGTTGACGGTAAATTGTCGACAATTCAATGTAAAGCGGTTGCTGTTCCTGAACAACTTTAGCGTTAAAGAAAAACATTCCTTGATAGTAGTTACGCAGAACCGACCATTCTTCATTTTTAACAACTGGCGGCAATTGCAGTAAATCGCCAATGTACAAGACTTGCACTCCCCCAAATGGTTGATTCTCTCTTCTTACATTTCGCAAGGTCCAGTCCATGGCGTCCAACAAATCAGCGCGCAACATACTCACCTCATCAATAATTAGGAGTTCCAGGTTGCGCATCATATTCTGACGCTGTTTGTTCATTGTAAAATGGCGCATCAAACTATCTTTTGTTTCTAGTTTAACTGCGTTCGAAAACTGCGGTGCGACGCCAAATTCTGGCACAAAGCCACCGAAAGGCAATTGAAAAAAAGAGTGAATTGTAACTCCTCCGGCATTCAAGGCAGCAATTCCAGTTGGGGCTACTATGACAGCATTTTTATAAGTGGAAGCGATGATTTTCTTTAAAAGCGTTGTTTTTCCCGTTCCAGCCTTTCCAGTTAAAAATATGGATTGATTTGTTTGATTGATGAAGCGTTCGGTAAATACTGCTGAATCGTTAATTTCTGTTGACATACTTTGAAAATAATTTTTTAACACATAGTGCACAAAGGCATTTTATAAATAGTATGAGTTCTAGTACTCATAGGTTAGTGTGAGTCATTTAGTCTTTTAAATTTCTAAATAATTCATTCACAAAAGTTCGCTGACCTTCACGAAATAGATTACCACAATTAAAGTTTATCAAAATACCTTTAGGTGCATTCAATAATCTCATATAAGTTAACAACTGAGCTTCATAAATTGCATTATGCTTTTCTACAGCTTTAATCTCGAGCACTATTCTATCTTCAATTAAGAAATCGCATCTTAACTCTGAATCAAGTTTAGCATCCTTGTAAACAATTGGTACTTTTCTTTCTGTTTGGAAAGAAATTTCTCTCTTTTTAAATTCTTGTATAAGGCACTTTTGATAAACGCTTTCAAGTAATCCAGGTCCCAAAACTTTATGCACATCAATAGCAGAACCAATAATTTCATAGGTCAGACTGTTCAAGTCAGATTTAGTATAATTCATTGTAAATAGATTAGGCTTATTGAAGATAATGAAAAAAAATTGTTCTGACAATTAAAAATTATTCATTTCTTCTCTCTAAATCAATGTACGCCAAAGGCGTAAAATTTTGTGCCCTTCTAACCAAATAACATGTGTTGACTATGTGCCCTATGTGTTAAACAAAAAAAGCCGGGAAGCAACCCCCGGCAATTTCACTGAATTCAATTCTATCTTATAATTCAAACTTGATTCCTTGCGCTAAAGGCAAGCTGTCTGAATAGTTAATTGTATTTGTTTGACGACGCATGTAAACTTTCCAAGCATCAGATCCAGACTCACGTCCGCCGCCTGTTTCTTTTTCACCACCAAATGCACCGCCAATCTCAGCACCTGAAGTACCGATATTTACGTTTGCGATACCACAATCTGAACCTTGTTGCGACAAAAATGCTTCAGCTTCTTTCAAATTGTTGGTCATAATTGCTGATGACAATCCTTGTGGAACACCATTTTGTAATTTGATTGCATTTTCAACACCACCAGCATACTTCATGATGTATAGAATTGGCGCAAATGTTTCGTGTTGAACAATCGCAAAGTGATTTTCTGCCTCAACAATTGCTGGTTTCACATAACATCCAGATTCGTATCCTTCACCTGTCAAAACTCCACCTTCAACAAGAATTTTTCCTCCTTCAGCAACAGCTTTATCAAGTGCGCCTAAATATGCGTTCACTGCATCTGTATCGATAAGAGGTCCAACGTGGAAATTCTGATCCAACGGATTACCAATTTTCAATTGCTTATACGCACTCGTTAGTGCATCTTTTACTTTATCGTAAATTTCTTCATGGATAATCAAACGACGCGTGGAAGTACAACGTTGTCCAGCAGTTCCAACAGCACCAAATACAGCACCTGGAACAACCATTTTCAAATCAGCAGTTGGAGTAATAATGATAGCATTGTTTCCTCCTAACTCTAATAAAGATCTACCTAAACGAGCACCAACTGTTGCACCAACTGATTTACCCATACGTGTTGATCCAGTAGCAGAAATCAATGGAACACGTGTGTCTTCCGCCATTAATTTACCAATTTCCGCACCACCGATAATTAAACCAGAAACGCCTTCAGGAACGCCATTTGCGTCAAAAACTTCTTTTGCAATTTGTTGACAAGCAATCGCCGTAATAGGTGTTTTCTCAGATGGTTTCCAAACACAAACATCACCACAAACCCAAGCAAGGGCAGTATTCCAATTCCAAACAGCAACTGGGAAGTTGAATGCCGAAATAATTCCTACAATTCCAAGTGGGTGATATTGCTCATACATTCTATGTCCCGGACGTTCTGAATGCATTGTAAGTCCATATAATTGACGAGATAAACCAACTGCGAAATCACAGATGTCAATCATCTCTTGTACCTCACCTAATCCTTCTTGTAATGATTTACCCATTTCATACGAAACCAATTTTCCAAGTGGTTCTTTGTAGAAACGAATACGTTCCGCTAACTGGCGAACAACCTCACCTCTTTTTGGAGCAGGAACCATTCTCCATTCTTTAAACGCTTCTTGCGCTTTCAAAATAACAGCTTCGTAATCTGCTTCTGTAGCTGAGTTAACAGATGCAATCAATTTACCATCAACTGGCGAAATTGAATCTATACGTTCTCCTCTCGTTTTAAACCATTTTCCGCCTGTAGAGGCACCATTGTTCATCTCTTCGATTCCCAATTGGGCAAGAATTTCTTGAATACCAAGATCTGTCATTACTTCAGCCATCTGAATGTGTGTGTTAAAGAATTAATTAAAGGACAAAATTAAGTTAAAATAATGAGTTTTTAAGTAACAAAAGTTGAATAATTAGTAACTAGAGACTAGGAACTTGTGACTAGAGTTAGATCTTAGATAAAGGCATTAGCTGTATTAATGGGAAATCTAGAAAATGTACTGATTCAAAAAGATCTTAATTCGTATATTTGCTTAAAATTCAGACGTATGAAAGCCACTTTGATTCTATTTGCATTGATTTTTACAGCGATGAGTTGCGGTATAACCAAAAATTCAACGAAGGGCTTGAATAAGATTAAATTTAGTGGAACAACTCATATTCCATACTGCGGCGGTGCGAAGCCATCTCCAGATGTAGCAGCAGGTTACTATGAATCAATGAAGTTTGAAACATTCAACTTGTTTTCGGGAAAAGATTTTAGTTCTGCCTCAACAGCAACTCAAGAGGTGAAATTAGATGAAGGTGGAAACATTGAATTGAACTTGCCAGACGGAACATATACCTTAGTTCACACCGATAAGTATCTTTCATTGGATGAATTCAAAAAGAAAAATGGTATTTACGAGCCAAAATTGTTCATGGTAAAGGAAGATGCTTGTTACGAAACATGGATGAATACTCCTGATCTTACATTTACATTAGAAAATGATACTATCATCGAATTCCGTAAACGTGCTAAATGTTGGGTTGGAACAAATCCTTGTATAGAGTATGTTGGACCGCCAGCTCCTTGATTAGGCATTAGATGTAGAGGTTAGAGATAGAGCTGAAACTTTTGTATCTTGATTCGAGTGTTCTGACTTCCAACTCTAGATTCTAGTTTACCAAAAAACGGATAATTTTCCTGTAGTGTTTCCAGATTCGAGGGCTGCGTGTGCTTTTCCTAATTCATCGGCTTTATAAGTTCCGCCAACTTGAGGTTTTAAGTCGCCTTTTAAGAACATTTCTACCACTTTATTGAGGCATTCATCTAAAATTTGGGGACGATTATCAGCTATTTTCAGCATGTTCACACCAAGCACATTTTTAGAACGCATCATTAATCCAATTGGCAATAACATGCCCATTTTGAAGACAAAATTCAAGGTAGTGAAAATACCCCATTTGCCTGTACCCATTTCGGATCCTCCAAAAAGAATTAAGCGTCCACCAGAACCCAATAAGGCAAAGTCTTTTTTATACGTTGAACCAGCAACAGGGTTAAAACTGGCATCTAACCGTTTCCCTTTGAGGATGTTTCGGATTTGCTCCGCGTAATCACTTTCTTTGTAATTGATCACATAGTCGGCACCCAATTCTTTTACTAAAGCTGCTTTTGAGTTACTACCAATTTTTGCAAATACAGTTGCACCGCGTTGTTTCGCTAACTGAATAAGAATCGTTCCCACACCACCTGCTGCAGCATGAATCAAGACTTTATCTCCTTTTTGAATGGGTGTTAAATAAGCTGCCATGTAATAAGCAGTCACGGCTTGCGTGCACAAAGCCATGGCAATTTCAGCTGGTGTTTCATCAATTGGAACTACTGCATAATCGTGCGTTACAACATGCTTTGCATAACCTCCAAAACGACAAAAAGCAAGTACCCTTTTACCCAATAAACTTGGATCAACATTCGCTCCTACTTCAACCACCTTTCCAACCAATTCATATCCAACTATGCAAGGCATTGGTGGAGCTTCGCGGTATAAACCACGACGCGCCATTACATCTGCGTAATTCAAACCAAACGCTTCACTTTCTACCATCACTTGTCCATCTCCCGGACCATCAATTGTAAAAGATCTGCGCTCGTAAGCTGTTTCAGCTGCACCTTTACGAACAAGAAACATGGCTTCTGAATTGATTTTACTCATTTTTTCCTTCAATTAAAATAACTATTTCTCCTTTGGGTGGATGTGCTTCGTAATATGCTTTTACCTCTGCTGCTGTACCGCGTTTGTATTCTTCATAAATCTTGCTGATCTCACGCACAACGCAAACTTTGCGCTCTGCACCCATGAATTCCTCAATTTGCCCAAGGCATTTCACCAAACGGTGCGGCGATTCATACAAAATTATGGTTCTTTCTTCTTCCGTCAATATTTTCAAACGGGTTTGTCGACCTTTTTTATGGGGAAGGAAACCTTCGAAAACAAATTTATCGCATGGAAAACCACTTGCCACCAGAGCAGGCACAAACGCAGTTGGACCAGGTAAACACTCAATGGTAATTCCAGCAGCAACGCATTCACGCGCCAATAAAAATCCAGGATCAGAGATGCCGGGTGTTCCTGCATCAGAAACCAAAACGGTTAATGTATTAGCTTTGATTCGTTCAATTGCTGAATTCAATGCTTTGTGTTCATTGTGCGCATGAAAAGGGGAAACAGGTTTAGAAATTTCAAAGTGATTCAATAATTTCTTCGTTACCCGTGTGTCTTCCGCAAAAATCATATCGCATTCTTTGAACATACGCAACGAACGCAGGGTAATATCTTCTAAGTTTCCAATGGGTGTTGGAACGATGCACAATTTGGACATTTTCTATTTTTTTAACGGGTAAGTACCACGTAATCTTGCAACAAGGTTTGTAAGAATTCCATACGTTTTGCTGGAGTTTCCTCTAAACCAATCAATCGAGCAGATTCATCAGCTAATTCAATTGCAAAACGTTTGATTTCTTCGTTTGGATGTAATTTCACTCGCTGAATGGTGTTCTTTATCAATAACATATCTTCATCGGTAAAGCGGATAACATCCGGATAAGTGGGTTGGTGATTATCGATGCTTTTGATGGATAAAATGTCTCTCAATGTATAATTTACGCTCGATTTATTTTTGATGACCAAGGTTCCAGCCATGACGTCTCCTAATCGTTGTTTCCGATCTGATGTTGCTGAGAAAATGGCTCCCAACACGCCACAAGCGGCCCAAAGCAAAATTAAAATATCAGCGCTGATCCAGATAAAATCACCTTTGAAAAGCCAACGGGTAAAGACTTCACGCAAACCTGGACGCTCACCGTCAATCGTAACGACACGAATTCCCATGATGTATTTACCAAGACTTTGTCCATGTGTCATGTATTCAATCACTGGATTGTATAAAATCCATGGTAATTTAATAACTAGTAAGGTGAAAAAGAGCTCAGAACCTGTTGAAGCAAAAATATTGGAAAGACCCAAAACGATGTTCAAAATCACAAAATAAATGATGAACATGACGACATCAATCATCGACCCAGCAACTCGCAGAAGGGTTGATGCCAACTCGTATTCTACTTTTACGTGCTGTGCTGATTCGAATTCTATCGTACTCATTTAGTCAAAAGTAAAGAAAATGAGGGGACTAATTTCAAATGTAAAATTTTTCTTGAGCAATTTAGATTGAAAGAACCGTTTTTGTTGTGACAAATTAATCCATCGTAATATTGCAATATTGCAATATTTAAATGTTACGCAGCTTGAATGTTTTTAAAGCCACTTTCAGTTCAAATAGCAAAACCCATAAATACAAGGCCCAACTATTCTTTATTATTTCTTTAAACGTTCTAATTACTTTGATTCGGCCCTTTTTTGTAAAACTTAAATCACTTGATTTTTATTTCTTCACGGCTTACTTTTCGTTTTAACTTCCAATCATAGTTTTTGCGACGCGCCATGAAGTACACCACAAATTCTTTATCAGTTGCTGGAATTACAACGTTCATTTTTACTTTCTCTCCGCGATCATCAGAGGTGTAAAATGGTTTGCTTAAATCGGAAGGCAAGTAATAATCTATAATGTAGCGTGCACTGCTTACACCACGAAGTAATAAATCGTTTTTGCTCAAATCAATTGTTTTTGCTTCATTCAAAGTAGAATAATTTTTTGGCCATTCTCCTTCAGGGAAACAGGTGTTTTGCGTTGTAATGTTATAGGTTTTATTGGTAATCACACCTAGCGCAAAATTTTTATCACCAGATCTGAGGTAGATTAAATCCGTCGTACGATTCTTCAGTCCTTTTTGTCCACGCACCTTCACATTGCCGTCCATTTCTTCGGCAAAACTTGCTTGATAGGTCCAAAAACCGTTTTCATCTTGCTTCATTCCACCTGGATGCCAAGCTTCACCTGCTAAATCTACTTGCTCAATGAATTGGCGCATCTCATTAAAAACTGGATAAACTACTGGATGTAAACGTGCATACCAACTTAAGGAGCCTGCCAAGCCAGCAAACAAAGATTGATGCATGGAGCGACGCAGTTCTATTTTCGTTGGATCACAATCAGCACCAATTGGATCAGTTTCCGAATAAATCATTGGTTTAATGATGGCTTGTTCTGCTTGTTTACCATTCAATTCAGTTTCGGAAACAGTATAAGAAGCAGCATAATTACGTGTGCTAATTTCGTCGTTCAGGTAATGTTTTTGAACAGTTGATGTCCAGAAACCAGCAAAATCAGGCGCACCGAAGTCGTAAATATTGCTGGTCATGATATCAAAATTAGGATCAGCAAAAGTATTATCCTCTGGTTTTTTGGGTCCACCAAAACTTGCAGTAACCAAATGGCTTCGACCGTGATAGTGCGATTTCAGGTAGGCCGCCATTTCGACTTGCCAATCGCGGTACATCTTCCAATTTTCACCTTCCATGTAAAAATCGTTGTTATCGGCCAAGGGCGAGCCCACATTGGTTATTTCACTGAATAATTCCCAAGCCGCAATATTGGTCGAGTAACCCCAACGTGCTAAAATATAGCGCAAACGTTGCTTGTAGTATTTTTTTGCCTCTTCATTTTTCAGAAAGTCAATTGGATTATCTGTTTTCATCAAGGCACGATACCCAAAAGGAACGCCCTCAACCTTTGCATCCCACGACCAGCCGCGATAATATGCTCGTTCACTGAACTGAAAAGAATAGTGAATTTGCATGTTGAAATGGATGTACACATCACGTGCTTCAGCCAATTCGAGAATACGATCCATTTCTTGCGC
>JAIOZF010000101.1 GCA_021740745.1 Crocinitomicaceae bacterium
TCAGCAATCAATAAGTCATGAGCCGACTTCACTTCGTCTAAACGAGATGCGCTAGTCATTCCTAAATGAATGAAGATATTCAATAGTTGAACGATTGAAAAAGCAACAGCAGTTCTTGGTGGATTTCCACCGGGAACAACAATAAAATCGTATCCATTTTCAATACAGAATTCTTTTACTTCTCCACCTGAGCAAATTCCAATGATGTGAGCACCTTGATCTTTAGCTTTTTTGAGCGCAATTAAAGTTTCTTCTGTATT
Source organism: Crocinitomicaceae bacterium (assembly GCA_021740745.1). GTDB lineage: Bacteria > Bacteroidota > Bacteroidia > Flavobacteriales_D > Crocinitomicaceae > M0103. Next base: position 261 of record JAIOZF010000101.1, read on the forward strand.
CCCAGAATAGGAGGAACCTATTACTAATGTGTGCTTGTCAACATAATGTGGCAATGTATAGTCGTTTAACAAGAGAACAGGAACTTTCGAATCGTCTTGTACCCATTGTGATACTATTTTTCCGCCAATTCCTGAACCACCCATTCCACAAATGAGAACATTGTGCACCTCATTTTTAGGTTGATTAATTGTTGCTCCTGAAGCAATTTCTAATGCTTCTAGTATGTTTGCAGTAAATGCTGTAATCAGTTTCTCCATAATCAATTCAATCGGTTGTAAAGATAGTCAATAGCTAAACATTTGCAATTTTTTCCTTCAACTTCCAAAAAACGTTAATGCAGGCATAGTATTGCCTTAAGAATCGTAATTTTACAAAAAAAATAAAAAATGAAAACCCGCAAAGCATCTGAAACATTATCAATCACAACAAAGGTTGTATTGCCGAATGATACCAACACGTTAGGAAATTTATTTGGTGGACAATTGTTGGCTTGGATGGATGTAATTGCGAGTGTTTCTGCACACAGACATTCAAAACGTGTTGTGGTAACTGCAGCGGTGAACAATGTTTCGTTCCAAAAACCGATCAATCACGCATCAATTGTAACATTAGAAGCGAAGGTTTCGAGAGCATTCAGTTCATCTATGGAGGTTTTTGTAGATGTTTTCGTTGAAGATGCAGTAACCGGTATAAGAGAAAAATGCAACGAGGCGATTTACACATTTGTTGCAGTTGATCAGAATGGTGGGCCTATTCAGGTTCCGGAATTGGTTCCAGAGACAGACGAAGAAAAGTCACGTTTCGAAGGGGCGCTGAGAAGAAAACAATTGAGTTTAATTCTAGCAGGCAAGATGAAGCCAAGTGATGCGTCAGAGTTGAAGAAATTGTTTTTGGAAGAGTAATTCTTTTCTTCCATTTCAATCTCGTTAATTCATATTTTCTCTTTCGTACTTATTGGAACTAACTGCTTTAAATGCTGTTCTGTTTGAAATTTATTAAAGTTCTCCCATCTTGGAGCATGTGCAATTTTTTCACCAAGCATTAGATCCATACAAACATTGTTTTCTTGGTATTTATCGAGTAAAACAGAAAGAATTTTAAAGAAAAATTCATCCAAAAGCACAATTTCATCAAATACGGACTTCAATTCGATGTAACTAGCATCTTCTGGATTTAACAAATTCAACATTTCTAATATTGCTGATTTTTCTTCGGCATTTATTTCACTTGCATAACCATATTTCAAGGTTTTAAAAACTAGGTTATTCCAAACAACACTGTCATGCGCCCAACCAACATCTGGCAAATTCAATGAATGCTCACAAATCAATAATATAGAAACAAGTACATCATTTAAATAAGACACAGGAAACTCATCGAAACTACGGATTTCAAATCCACTTTGATGCATTTTTTCTTGGTTAAAATCCAAGCCTAAATCAGAAAGAAATTCATATTCCGTCTCATTTTCAATTTGATCTCTCCACCAAATATTTTCTTCTTTTTTGAATTTTAATAGCTTTCTAAAATCCTCTACTTTATAGGTGAGAATTTTTCCCTTCGGCATTGAATTATGAAAAGTACCAATTCCAATATAGCGCGAAATTGCACTGCGCATCGATCCTAAAGTGAATTTATTTTCTAAATCGCACTTTGAACTAATTACGCCCATAATATCAGGATTACCAAGGGTTGCTATGAAAAAGGGCTCGAACCATTGCAATAAATAAATCGCATTCGCATGTGTTTTTTCAAAAGCTACGTAGTCAATTATTCTGCTGTTAATTGTTTTTGTTGGAAGAGTTATATGAAAATGATAGGTACCATTGTTGAACAATACAAGATTTTCTTGGTTGGACATAAACATGTTAAGTCCAAAATTATAATCTGGAAATTGGAGCTTTTCATCAAAAACGCCTGTCTCGTTAATAACATCCAGAAACAATTGCTTCGAAGCCTTCAGCTCATCGCAGGAATCTTTGATGGTTCTGTTTTGAAAGTACATGGTCACAAACTCAATTGAATCGCCGTCAAAATTTACAGGTCCCATAGGACTGTTTTTTTTGGTTACGAGACTTTGAATGTTGTATGGTTGATCTTTCAAAATCAATTCTAAAATTGTTTCTCCTGTAAACTCAGGGTTTTCAATTAAGGAAGAGTTCGTAATTGAAGTTGCTTCTGTTGATTCGCCAATTGGTAACGTTTTATGCTGAAAATTAATATCGAGTTTTCCCAATGAATGACTGTTGATCATTCTGCTCACTTTGTATTTTTCATTTTTTTGAAAGCCCGCGTTCAAAATGGGTTCTAAAACTCCTAGTTTATAGCATTTGCGATAATCAATGCTGTAGCGATCACAACCAATTTTTTCTTGTATAAATTCACCATTAACAATTAATGAGTTTTCGAATTGAAGGTATGTTTCATTTTCTAATCCAATTCCCCAATAAATATTCTTTGTCTGGTTCTCTGTCATTTATACGTTTACTTTTTTGGTTGTAATTAGCTGTTTATGGCACTCTAAATTTTGGACGATTGAGGCATCAGTTCAGAAATTTTGAAAGCGTTTGAACGATTCGTATTGTAAGAAGAAAGAATTATTTAAAACAATCAAGGTGCCAATTGCTTATAATTAATTTTAAACCAATGACTTAAGTGGAAAAGTTAGAATCTTTCGCCTTAAGTAATTTATACTTTTTTCAAGACTCAAAATTACATTATTTTACAATACAAAAAGGTGCATTGATATCTAATTTCAAAGAAAATAATATGGGGGTAATTTGCTCTTTAATTTACTTGATAGAGCATTCATTCAAATGGAGAAAAAATGAGCTTTAATCGTGATAATAGATGACATACGAAGAATACAAATCATCATTCCACCAATCATTTTTCTCGTCGGTAAAATACTTGTGATTTAGTTTTCCTGCTTGAGATTGCAATGGAAAAATAACTTCCCCATTTTCTCGAATGGCCTTAAATTCAGCAGTTTCCGGGACAACAGGAACTATATGTCCAGAAAGCCCCTTGATTTTTCTCTTCGCACAAATGATTCCAACACCACCGTTTTCGTTTACGGCCCCTTGGACTTCGTGTACAGTTGACATGCGTTTCCAGCCAAAACTAGCTCCCCATTTTAGAAACCAATCGTGAATGGCACTAGAATAAATATGATCAACTGTTTCTTCAAAGATAGGTTCAACAGTTTCACCGTCTAATACTCTTTCGAGGGCTTCATCTGTCCACCAAACGGTTGGCAAATAAACTTTAGCAAAATAACAGTAATCAAAACTGTAAACATTGCAATAGGTATCCTCAACTGTTCGTTCATACCGTAGGCTTGTTTCTACATCTAATTTTTCGATGATGCGGGCCAAACTCTCCTTTTTCGTAGCAACATTCGTCAAATCTCTGAAGGGAATACGCTCATCATTCATAGGAGTATACTTCATGATCTGCGTATCTAAACGTGAATTTGGATCGGAAACCAATTCGGCTTTTTTTATTCGAGGATCAACAATGGTATCTTCAATTAATGGAACAAAATCAGTTATCACAGTATCTTTTTTCATTTTAGCTGCTTTAATATGAAGCGTTAAATCTAAGAAATTTGCCTCCTTACTTTTTTAAAAATGGTTTAACTTATTAACAATGTTATACAATGAATTGACTTCCTGCTGATAGTTTTTAGAAATAAAAAAGCGACTGAGTTCAATGAATCAGTCGCTTTGTAGAAAATCTATTTTAGTGTTTTATTATCCGTTTTGTTATTGTTCCATGGAGCGTTTCGACATTGACCAAATAGATTCCACACTTCAGTTTATCTAAATTAATCTGCTTACTAAATGTCTCCGAATGCACTAATTCACCAGATATTGAAAATACCTTGATTCGAGAACTAGCAGCTATTAAGTCCTCGTCAAGAATTAAATTCAACATATCTTCAACTGGATTTGGATAAACTTCTACAGACAATGAGTTCAATGCAAGATTATCTAAAGAAGCCGTTCCCCAATCTTGGTTTACAATAATATAACCGCTGTCGCCAACTGCAAAAACTATCGTGTCATTGTAAGAAGATATGTCATTTATCTGTTCATCTACAATGGAATAATTCCACGTTGTACCATCACCTGGACTATCAAAAATGGCTCCGCTTGACATCGAAGAGGAATTTCCGCCTGAAAAAATGGTTGCATTTCCTGATTCATGTAAACACATAAAATCTGGATACAAGAATGTAGCGGAATTCATGTCCTCAGACCAAGTTAATCCATTGTCTGTTGAGATATACAATCCAAATCCGGCGTTTATAGATTCATATCCAGCGTATGCTAATGTTGAATTGATTATTATTACTGAAGTTAAAGGATTAACTGCGGTTCCTGGGGTTGGAATGGTATCCCAGTTGTTGCCGCTGTCTGTTGTTCTCAAAATATAACCACTTCTACTTGCTGCTAAGCCAAAATTAGTTCCTGCGAAATCATAATCAACAATTCGATTGTCCGTATCCCATGTGAAGGTATTAATGGTCGGTTCACTCCAAATTCCTGCAGTCAGTTTGTTCATTTTTTCACCTTGAAAACACCCGGAGCCACCAATGTATCCATTGTTCTCGTCAAAAAAATACAAACCCTCATTAAAACATGTTGTTAATTCAGTTAAGACCGTCCAAGTGCTGCCGCCATCTATTGTTTTGTAGCTTCCTGCATAAGGACCAACTGTGATGAATCCGATATTTTCAGTTATGAATTGCAGATTCACAATATGTTCTCCACCGGGATAGTAAGTGATACCTGAATAATTAACCGGCGACCAGTTTAGTCCGCCATCAGTTGTTTTTAAAAGTAAACTATCATTTCCTCCAATATAACCAACGTTTGACGATGGGAAATCAATCGTATTTAATTTTTTAGTAGTTCCAGAATTTACTTGAAACCATTGTTGTGCTGAGCTGTGTGCCGCGATCATGAACAGTGCAATTCCTGCTAAAATAATTTTTCTTTTCATGGTCTTTCAATTTTTTTTATAAAACTAATGTAAGTCGAGTTAGTTGTCTGCAAAATGCACAATTCTTTCTTATTCGTGCAGATTCCTAAAATCAAAGTGCGAAAGTCCAGTTTGACTTTTGAAGAACTAACGAATATGTCGAGAAGATCAGCGAAAATTCTATAAAATCAATCGTATGTGTGCAATCACCTTTCTGAATGTTGACGAATTCACAATAAAAAGGGTGCAATTCTGGGGAATTATGTACAATTAACACCACGGCCCTTTTATAAGGATTTACGGGAAGGTTTATTACCTTCCCGTTTTTATTTATTAAAAGTATTAAATGTATGGATGCTTTCGTATTCAATAAAATGTACATCATTGAATCTTTAAAAAGTAATGAAACTAAATCTGGAGAATTACTCTACAATGATTTAATTCGATGGAGAAAAATACAAATTGATGGTTTCGATGCTGAATTAGTTCAGATTCAAACAAAACAAGAATTCTTTGATATTCTTGAAAGGATAAGAAAAGAATGTAATTTGAATGGTGTTTACCCAATAATTCATTTTGAAATTCATGGAAGCCAAGATGGACTTGGTATGGCCTCAAATGAAATGGTTTTATGGAAAGAATTATATGATTATTTGGTAAGGATAAATCTCTCAATTGGAAACAACTTGTTTATGACCCTTGCAGTTTGTCAAGGAGCATATATGATGCAATTAATAAAAGTAGATAATCATGCACCATTTTGGGGTTTTGTAGGTTCTTTTGATGTAATATATGTTCCCGATTTAATGGCAAGATATAATGAATTCTATGATGAATTTTTAGATTCCAAAGATTTAAACAAAGCTATTGAAAGGCTTCATAATGCTAATCCTGGAGTACCATCCCAATACCGTTTTATAAACTCAGAAATGACATTCATTAGTTTGCAAAAGAAGTACTTTGATGAAAAATTTACAGAAAAAGCAATTAAAGAAAGAGCTAACGATGGACTTGAGCAAACAGGAACTATATTATTTCATCGGGGGCAAAAAAGAGAATTAGCGAGAAAGTTCAAAAAACGTCTAATCAACTCTAAGAAAACTTACTTTGAAATGCATAAAAAAATCTTTTTCATGCATGATGAATTCCCTGAAAACAAGAAAAGATTCAAAGTGCAATTCAGCGAAATTTAGTTGCTAAGAAAATTTTTTCAATTCCCTGACTAATCTATTTGGTCTAAATGAATAGTATCGTCTTGAATCAAAAATATCTTTAATTGAAACAGTTGTAGCAAGTGCAACTTTTAAAAAACTATTAAATCTTTCATGAACATTTAGCCCACGGCAGTTATAATTGAAGGCAAGTTCAAAATAATATCTCTCACTGTGCTCATATGAAATATGAACATATTCCCTATCAAAAGTTCTAATTTGCTTGTTGACATTTTCAACTCCATTTGTTGAAAGGTGCTTAATCCCATATTCATCTTCCTCTGGAGAAAGTTCAATAGAGTACTTAATAGGTTTATGTGTTTCGTTTTTTTTCTTGGAATGTTGAATTTTGAAATGCTTTTTTACTATTGTCTTTGCTCCATTGTAAATGTTAGTTTCATCTGTTATCAAAATTGACCCCTTTTTAATTTTTTTTTCAATTAAAGGCGTAATATTATTCATATCAACATCGCCTTTTTCTCTTCCGACAACATTCACGACTAACTTACCGTATTCAATTATTTTTTTATGTTTTTTTCCATTCTTTATAAAATACTCGGCTACATCTCTCTGTAAGAAGTTAACAAGGTTCTTTTTGTAGTGGTGCTTAGGAAATTGAGCCTCTAAATTATCAAGGTCAAAGAATAAACTGTTTTGTATTATACCAGGTGTCTTTTTAAACTCATCAAGTCTGCTCTTCAAGGACGGAAATGTTTTACCTGTCTTTGTTTCCCATTTTGCTTCCCTTTTCAAACGGCTCTTCAGTTCTTCTTCAGTTTCGAGACCCCAAATTACTCGTTCATTTTCAGCAGTATAAACTTTATATCGAAGACTGTTATCTTTCGACAATTGAGGTCCTGAGTAAACTTCATCTGCCTCAATTATACCTTGTAAAATAATTTTCTCATTATCAACACGCATGACTTCTCTTATTTTATGAGTCATGTATAAAGCAGTTTTGTACGAAACACCTAAGTCTATAACAGCTTGTGTGGCTTTGTAGGAATTGCTTGTGTTTTTTGTAGACATATTGAAAATTGCCTTATACCATAATCTTAATGGAACGTTCGAATTCTCGAAAATTGTACCTTTCTTAATCGAAATATGGGAATTACAAGTAGAGCACTTGAAAGCTTTTCTGCTCTTAATATAATATACCCTGTCTTTTGAAATACAGTTTGGACACCTTGGTTTACCTTGCCATAAACTATTTATCAAAAATTGCTCACACTGCTCATCAGTGCGAAGGTAATTATCAATGTCGTCTCGACTTTTTATAATAAATGTACTCATAGATTCCCCACCACCTCGGAGAACCTCTCATTTCAATATTTTTAATTTGCTTTTTCATATTTCATTTTCAATTTTAAAGTCACTACTCAGCGTTTATTTAATCGCTATACTATTAAAACAAATTAAATCCCAAGAATCACAAATTCGGGAACAATTTACAATCTACATTGTGAATTATTTCCAATTAATATCTATTTTTAGGCAACAATGATTTCGAGATGAACAGAATCAAGAGAATTTTGAGAATGCAAGGTAGAAGCCAAGCATTTCTTTGCAGGACGATGGATAAAAGTGCAAACACCCTAAGCCTATGGTGCAATAACAAAGTCCAACCCTCAGTTCAAGATTTATACCGTATCGCTGAGCTACTCGATTGCGAAGTAGCCGACCTATTAGTAGAAAAAGACCAAATAATAAACAAGAAATAAACATGAGCTTCGAACAAGTATTTAAACAAATTGATGACATCCTTAGACTTGAGGTTCCAACTGCACTTGATTATACAGAGCAAACATCATGGATTCTATTTCTCCGTTATTTGGATGACTTA
>JAIOZF010000021.1 GCA_021740745.1 Crocinitomicaceae bacterium
AATTTAAAACAATTATTCGCAAGAATATCAAAAGTGTTTGAGCAAATTCTAACATTTTATTTTCAGCTAATCAACATGGGAACTTTCTAATACTTACTTTTGTCTTTCCACGAAAATTATTATTTTTGGCGACCCTTTGGGGTTACATATATATAAGGTATGAGAACTGTACAATTTAGAGAAGCATTAAGAGAAGCAATGTCAGAAGAAATGCGTCGTGATGAAGGCGTGTTTTTAATGGGTGAAGAAGTTGCTGAATACAATGGAGCATATAAGGTGTCACAAGGTATGTTGGATGAGTTTGGTCCAAAGCGAGTAATTGACACTCCAATTGCAGAGTTAGGTTTTGCAGGTATCGCTGTTGGAGCTTCTATGAATGGGTTAAGACCAATTGTTGAGTTCATGACTTGGAACTTCGCTATACTTGCTGCAGATCAGATTATAAATAGTGCTGCGAAAATGTTGCAAATGTCAGGTGGACAATATTCTTGTCCAATTGTATTTAGAGGTGGAAATGGAACTGCTGGACAATTGGGAGCTACACATTCACAATCTTTCGAAGCGTTTTATGCACACGTGCCAGGATTAAAAGTGATCACTCCTTCAAATCCATATGATGCAAAAGGTTTATTAAAAGCAGCGATTCGTGATAACGATCCAGTTGTTTTTTTAGAGTCTGAGAAAATGTATGGCGACAAAGGTGAAATCCCTGAAGGAGATTATATTATTCCAATTGGTGTAGCTGATATCAAAAGAAAAGGGACAGATGTAACTATTGTGACCTTTGGTAAAATTATCAAAGTAGCGCAAGAGGCAGCAGATGCTTTAGAACAAGAAGGTATTTCAGTAGAGATTATCGATTTAAGAACGGTTCGACCTATTGATTACGCATGTGTGGTTGAATCAGTTAAGAAAACAAATCGTTGTGTGGTAGTTGAAGAGTCTTGGCCTTTAGCTTCTATTTCATCAGAAATTGCATACCACTTGCAGCGTTATGCTTTTGACTATTTAGATGCTCCTGTTATGCGTGTAACGCAGACAGATACGCCTTTTGCGTTCTCACCAACACTAATCGACGAGGCTTTGCCAAATGTGGACAGAATTGTTAAAGCTGTTAAAAGCACTCTTTATCGTGCATAAGTTATGTTAAATATACTTTTGAAACTCTCGCTTTAAGCGGGAGTTTTTTTTTGACTTGAATAATTTGTTTATAGTTCAAAAGAAATTAGCAGTAGTTATTGACAATTGTTCATTAGTTTCAGAAATGGACTAACTTTGCCAAACATTTAATTTTCGCCTTTCGAACTTCATTGGGTTTGAAGCTTTCTTTTTCCAATTCGAAAGATACAAACAGCGAATTGTGAAAAAAATCCACTTTTTTTTGATAACAACTTGGTTTGTAATTTAAATCTAGTATCTTTGCACCCCTCAAAGTGTATTTGAGCGAATAATATATTGTATAATAATCAGTAATAATTAAGAGTATTTTATGCCAACTATCCAACAATTAGTTCGCAAAGGAAGAACAGCGGTAGTGAAGAAGAGTAAATCTGCTGCACTTGATTCTTGCCCACAGCGTAAAGGGGTATGTGTAAGGGTTTACACTACTACGCCAAAGAAGCCAAATTCTGCCATGCGAAAAGTAGCCAGAGTACGATTGACTAACGGAAAGGAAGTCAATGCTTACATTGGTGGTGAAGGTCACAACCTACAAGAACACTCGTTAGTGCTAGTGCGCGGAGGAAGAGTAAAAGATCTTCCTGGTGTGCGTTATCACATCGTACGTGGTGCTGAAGACACTGCAGGTGTTGAAGGAAGAAAACAACGTCGTTCGAAGTACGGAACTAAGAGACCTAAACAGAAATAATTAAAGCTTTTAAGACATGAGAAGAAGAAAAGCCAAAAAGATTGCGATTCTCCCAGATCCAAAGTTTAACGAAGTTGTAGTAACGAAATTCGTTAACAACTTAATGTATGACGGGAAAAAGAGTTTAGCATTTAAGATATTCTACGACGCTATTGAGATCGTAGACAAGAAAATTGAAGATCAAGAAGGATTAGACGTTTGGAAAAAAGCATTGGAAAATGTAACTCCTAGCGTTGAAGTACGTAGCCGTCGTGTTGGTGGTGCTACTTTCCAAATTCCTACTCCATTGCGTGATGAGCGTAAATCATCATTAGCGATGAAATGGTTGATTGGATATTCACGTAAGCGTAATGAAAAGACAATGGCTGGAAAGTTAGCGTCAGAAATCATCGCTGCTTCGAAAGAAGAAGGTGCCGCTTATAAGAAGAAAGAAGACACGTTAAGAATGGCTGAAGCAAATAAAGCATTCTCACATTTTAGATTTTAAATAGATATGGCTAGAGATCTTAAATATACTCGTAACATTGGTATTGCTGCTCACATTGATGCAGGGAAAACTACTACGACTGAGCGTATCCTTTATTATGGAGGTGTGAGCCACAAAATTGGTGAAGTACATGATGGTGCTGCAACAATGGACTGGATGGAGCAAGAGCAAGAAAGAGGTATTACAATTACTTCTGCAGCTACAACTTTAGATTGGAATTACCGTGGTTCTAAATACCATGTGAATATTATTGATACACCGGGACACGTTGACTTTACAGTTGAGGTGAATCGTTCATTACGTGTACTAGATGGTTTGGTATTCTTGTTTTCAGCAGTTGATGGTGTTGAGCCACAATCTGAAACAAACTGGAGATTAGCGAACAACTATAATGTACCTCGTCTTGGTTTCGTTAACAAAATGGACCGTCAAGGTGCAGATTTCTTAAACGTGTGTAAGCAAGTTAAGGACATGTTAGGAAGTCACGCTTTACCACTTCAAATTCCAATCGGAGCTGAAGATTCATTTACAGGTGTTGTTGATTTGATCAACTTCAAAGGTATTGTTTGGAATGAGCATGATCAAGGAATGACTTTTAAAGAAGTTGAAATTCCTGCTGATATTCTTGAAGAAGCACGTGAGTACAGAGAAAAATTATTAGAAGCTGTTGCTGAATTCAACGAAGAGTTGATGGAGAAATACTTCGAAGATCCAGAATCTCTTACTGAAAGAGAAATCTTGGATGCCTTAAGACAAGCTACTATTACTGGTAAAGTTGTACCAATGATGTGTGGAACTGCCTTCAAAAACAAAGGTGTTCAAGCTATGTTGGATATGGTAATGGAAATTTTGCCTTCACCTTTAGATGTTGATGGAATTACAGGAATTAATCCTAAAACGGATGAGCCTATAACACGTCAACCTTCTTTTGATGAGCCATTTGCTGGTTTAGCATTTAAGATTGCAACGGATCCTTTCGTAGGTCGTTTGTGTTTCGTTCGTGCTTATTCTGGTAATTTACCTGCTGGTTCTTACGTATATAATACGCGTTCTGGTCAAAAAGAACGTATTTCACGTATCTTCCAAATGCACGCTAACAAGCAAAATCAAATTGATGAATTAGGTGCTGGTGATATCGGTGCGGTAGTTGGATTTAAAGATATTCGTACAGGTGATACGCTTTGTGCTGAAGGTCATCCAATTATTCTTGAGTCTATGGACTTCCCAGATCCAGTTATCGGTATTGCAATTGAGCCTAAAACTCAAGCGGATTCTGATAGATTGTCAACTGGTTTGAACAAATTATCTGAAGAAGATCCAACTTTCCGTGTAAATACAGACGAAGAGTCAGGACAAACAATCATATCTGGAATGGGTGAGTTACACCTTGAAATTATTGTTGACCGTTTGAAACGTGAGTTTAAGGTTGAAGTAAATCAAGGAGCTCCTCAAGTAACATATCGTGAAGATATTACTGACTCTATTGATCACCGTGAAGTGTACAAAAAGCAATCAGGTGGACGTGGTAAATTTGCTGACATTTATGTTAAGATTTCTCCACAAGACAATAAAGAAAAATCAGGATTGGAATTCATTAATTCAATTAAAGGTGGTAACATTCCTCGTGAATACATCCCTTCAGTTGAAAAAGGCTTCAAAGAATCAATGAAAAATGGTGTATTGGCTGGATATCCAGTTGAAGCATTAAAAGTTGAATTAATTGATGGTTCATTCCATGCGGTCGATTCAGATTCTTTATCATTCGAATTGGCAGCTAAAATGGCTTACCGTGCCGCGTTGAAAAATTGTAAACCAATTTTATTGGAACCAATTATGAAATTAGAGGTAATCACTCCAGAAGAAAACATGGGTGATGTGGTAGGTGACTTGAATCGCCGAAGAGGAATAATGAAAGGAATGGATGATAAAAATGGAGCTAAGGTTTTGAAAGCAGATGTTCCACTTTCTGAAATGTTCGGTTACGTAACTCAATTGCGTACAATGTCTTCAGGACGTGCAACGTCAACTATGGAATTCTCGCATTTTGCAGAAGCACCGAAGAATGTTGCGGACCTAGTTGCTGCTAAAAATTAATTATAGTTTCAGTCTAATTACAAGATAGATGAGCCAAAAAATAAGAATCAAATTAAAGTCATACGATCACAACCTTGTTGACAAGTCAGCAGAGAAAATCGTAAAAACTGTAAAAGCTACTGGAGCAGTAGTTAGTGGACCAATTCCATTACCAACGCACAAAAGAATTTATACAGTATTAAGATCTCCACACGTTAACAAAAAAGCGCGTGAGCAGTTCGAATTGTGTTCGTACAAAAGATTGTTAGATATCTATAGTTCTTCAGCGAAGACTGTTGATGCATTAATGCGTCTTGAGCTTCCTAGTGGAGTTGATGTAGAAATTAAAGTTTAATTATTAATAACTAAAGTATGCCGGGAATTATTGGTAGAAAAATCGGAATGACTAGCATCTACAGTGCCGAGGGTAAAGCATTACCATGCACAGTGATAGAAGCGGGTCCTTGTGTTGTTACGCAAGTAAAAACACAAGACAGAGATGGTTACGAAGCTATTCAGTTGGGATTTGGAGATCGTAAGGAGAAAAATACTCCTAACGCATTGAAAGGTCACTTCAAGAAAGCCAATACCTCTCCAAAGTCAAAATTAGTTGAATTCAAAGGATTTGACGGTCTTAACCTTGGTGATGTAGTAAACATCGATATTTTTGAAGAAGGCGAGTTCGTAAGTATCGCAGGAACTTCAAAAGGTAAGGGTTTCCAAGGTGTTGTAAAAAGACACGGATTTGGTGGTGTGGGTCAAGCGACTCACGGTCAGCACAACCGTCTTAGAGCGCCAGGATCAATTGGAGCTTGTTCTTATCCAGCACGTGTATTCAAAGGAATGCGCATGGGTGGTCAAATGGGTAACAAGCGAGCATTGATGGAGAATCTTGTAATATTAAAGGTTCTTACAGACAAGAATATCATCGTAGTGAAAGGATCTATTCCTGGAGCGAAAGGTTCAACCGTAACAATTTTGAAGTAATGGATTTAAAAATAATAGACGCGAGTGGAAAAGTTACTTCGAAAAAAGTAACGCTTTCAGATTCAGTGTTTGGAATTGAACCAAACGATCACGCTATTTACTTAGACGTTAAGCAACACTTGGCAAATCGTCGTCAAGGAACGCACAAGTCAAAAGAAAGAGCAGAAATTTCTGGATCAACAAAGAAAATCAAAAAACAAAAAGGAACTGGTGGAGCACGTGCTGGTAGTATCAAGTCTGGTACGCGTGTAGGTGGTGGTCGTATTTTCGGACCAAGACCAAGAAACTATCACTTTAAATTAAATATCAAATTAAAGAGATTAGCTAGAAAATCGGCTTTCTCTTACAAAGCGAAAAATGAAGGAATTTTAGTTTTGGAAGATTTGAAATTTGACGCTGCAAAAACGAAAGAATTCAAAGCGTTATTGTCAGCCTTGAAACTAGACAATGAAAAAGTTTTATTGATTCTAGGTGAACAAAATGATAACGTGTATTTGTCTTCTCGTAATCTTGGAAGAGTGAAAGTCGTAACGGCTGATTCAGTGAATACATTCGATGTTTTGAACGCGAAGAAAGTAGTTCTTGCTGAAAGCTCAATTTCAGTGATTGAAAAGATTTTAAATTAATTGATGATGAAAATAGTTATCAAAAAGCCTTTAATAACAGAAAAAGCAACTGCTGCTACTGAAAAGTTGAATCGTTTCACTTTCGCTGTAGACAGAAAGGCAAATAAGATCGAAATTAAAAAAGCCGTCGAGAAATTATACGGAGTCAGTATTACTGAAGTACGTACAATGAATTATGGCGGTGGCAAATCCTCTGTTAAATTTACTAACAAAGGTATCGTTGAGCAACCGAATCGCATATGGAAAAAAGCGATTGTAACGGTAGCAGAAGGAGAGACGATTGATTTATTTAATAATTTTTAAGTAGTTGACGAATGGGTCTTAAAAAATTCAAGCCTATCACTCCAGGGCAGAGACACAAGATCATCAGCGATTATTCTGAAATCACGACTGGTACTCCAGAAAAGAGTCTAGTTTCGAAGAAGAAAAAATCTGGTGGTCGTAACAATGACGGTAGAATGACTATGCGCTACATCGGTGGTGGTCACAAACAAAGATACCGTATTGTTGATTTCAAAAGAGACAAGCAAGACGTTCCTGCTACGGTTAAGTCGATCGAATACGATCCAAACCGTACGGCTCACATCGCTTTGTTGTATTACGCTGATGGTGAAAAGCGCTACATTATTGCTCCTAACGGATTGAAAGTTGGAGACACTGTAGTTGCTGGAAAAACAGCGACGCCAAATGTTGGAAATGCACTTTTCTTAAGTGATGTTCCACTTGGTACTGTAATTCATAATATTGAATTAAAACCTGGTAAAGGTGGTGCTATTGCTCGTGGAGCTGGTACTTACGCTCAATTGAACGCTCGTGATGGTCGTTACGCAATCGTTAAAATGCCTTCTGGTGAAACTAGAATGATCTTAACTACTTGTATGGCAACGATCGGATCTGTATCTAATGCTGAACACAACTTAGCAGTTTCCGGTAAAGCCGGTCGCTCTCGTTGGTTAGGCCGCCGTCCACGTGTACGTGGTGTTGTTATGAACCCTGTCGATCACCCTATGGGTGGTGGTGAAGGCCGTAACTCTGGAGGTCACCCGCGCTCACGTAATGGTATGCCTGCTAAAGGTTACAAGACACGTGACAAGAAAAAGTATTCAGATAAGTTTATCATCGAAAGAAGAAAAAAATAAGTAAGATATGAGTCGTTCGTTGAAAAAACCACCTTTTGTTCACTACAAGTTGATGAAACGTGTGGATGATGCACAAGTGTCAAACAGCAAAGCTGTTATTAAGACATGGTCGAGAGCATCTACGATTACTCCGGAATTCGTAGGATTGACATTCGCGGTGCACAATGGTAATAAGTTCATTCCTGTGTTCGCAACTGAGAACATGGTCGGTCACAAATTGGGCGAGTTCGCTCCAACGCGTAACTTTAGAGGCCATGCAGGGAATAAGAAGGATAAAAAAAGATAATATAGCAAAGTCATGGGTGCTAGGAAAAAATTAAGAGCTGAGAAATTAAAAGAAGCGAAAGGTCAAACAGCAATTGCAAGTTTGATTGGATCTTCTATTGCTCCAAGAAAAATGAGACTTGTTGCAGATCTTATTAGAGGAGTTGAAGTAAATAAAGCTCTAAACATACTGCAACACAACGCCAAAGATGCTTCTACTAGTTTAGAGAAACTTCTTCGTTCAGCAATTGCGAACTGGGAAGCTAAAAACGAAGGAAAGAGCATTGAGGAAGAAACACTTGTCGTTAAAACTATTGAAGTTGGCGGCGGTGCAATGTTGAAAAGAATTCAGGCGGCTCCTCAAGGAAGAGCGCATAGAGTTAGAAAAAGATCAAACCATGTTACCATTGTTGTTGATGGTGCTAAATAAGTTGGGATAATGGGACAAAAAACAAATCCGATTGGCAATAGATTAGGCTTCATCCATGGATGGGAGTCTAACTGGTACGGTGGCGACAACTACAAAGATAAGCTTGTAGAAGACGACCAAATCCGTAAATATCTAAATGCTCGTTTATCAAGAGCTAGTATCGCGAAAATTATTATCGAGAGAACACTTAAACTTGTTACAGTTACGATCAACACAGCTCGACCAGGAGTAATCATTGGGAAAGGCGGACAAGAGGTAGACAAGTTGAAAGAAGAGTTAAAGAAATTGACGAAGAAAGAAATCCAAATCAACATCTTCGAGGTGAAACGTCCAGAATTGGATGCTCGTTTAGTTGCAGATGGAATCGCTCGTCAGTTAGAAGCTCGTATTTCTTTTAGAAGAGCAATTAAAATGGCAATAGCGAGTACAATGCGAATGGGAGCTGAAGGAATCAAAGTTAAGATTTCCGGACGTTTGAATGGCGCAGAGATGGCTCGTTCAGAGATGTACAAAGATGGACGTACTCCGTTACATACGTTCAGAGCTGACATCGATTATGCAGTTTCCGAAGCACATACAACTTACGGTCGCTTGGGTATCAAAGTGTGGATATGCAAGGGAGAAGTGTATGGGAAACGTGATCTTTCACCAAATGTTGGAATGTCTGCATCAGCTGCGAAAGCAGGTGGAAATGCTGGACCAAGAAAACCAATGGGTGGTGCTAAGAGAAAGAAAAAATAAACAGTTAAGTTAAAAAGACGTAAGAGATGTTACAGCCAAAAAGAACCAAGTTTAGAAGGGTACAGAAAGGTCGAAACAGAGGACTAGCTCAAAGAGGTAGTACTATTGCTTTCGGTTCGTTCGGTCTAAAAACATTGGAGCCTGGATGGATCACATCACGCCAGATTGAAGCTTCACGTATCGCCGTAACCCGATATATGAAACGTGAAGGTCAGGTGTGGATCCGTATCTTCCCAGACAAGCCGGTTACCTCAAAACCAGCAGAAGTCCGAATGGGTAAAGGTAAAGGTGCTCCAAGTCACTGGGTAGCAGTAGTAAAACCAGGACGTATTATGTTTGAAGCAGATGGAGTTTCGTACGAAATCGCTAAAGAAGCAATGCGTTTGGCAGCACAAAAGATGCCGGTGAAATGCAAATTCGTTGTTCGCAACGATTATGTTATACCAGAGAAATAGAAAAATAGTATGAAGCAGCAAGAAATCACAAAGCTTTCAGCCGACGACCTAAAAAGTAGAATCACCGATTTTTCGGAGCAATTGTATAAGTTAAAACTTACACACAGTGTTGCTCCAATGGAAAATCCGATTCAAATTAGAAAGGTCAGAAAAACAATCGCACGATTGAAAACTGAATTGACACAACGTGAAGCACAAGCTTAGTTGCTTGTTTAAAAATGAAATGAGCTTGAAATGGAAAAGCGTAATTTAAGAAAAGAACGAATCGGAGTCGTAACTAGCAATAAAATGCAGAAGTCGATTGTCGTGTCCGTTGAGCGTAAGGTGAAACACCCGAAATACGGGAAGTTCGTTAAAATGACGACTAAATTTGTAGCCCACGACGAAAATGATGACTGTAACATTGGTGATACAGTTAAGATCATGGAAACCCGTCCTTTGAGTAAATCAAAGAACTGGAGATTAGTAGAAATTGTCGAAAGAGCTAAATAAAACTAAGTAATGATACAGGTAGAATCAAGACTTGCAGTAGCAGACAACTCCGGAGCGAAGGAGGTATTGTGTATCCGAGTACTCGGAGGCACAAGACGCCGTTACGCTTCAGTTGGCGACAAAATCGTTGTTGCTGTCAAGAGTGCAATGCCCTCTGGTGCCGTCAAAAAAGGAACGGTAGCCAAGGCAGTGGTCGTAAGAACCAAAAAAGAAGTACGCCGTGCAGATGGTTCATACATTCGTTTTGATGATAACGCTTGCGTTATTTTGAATCAAGCGGGTGAGATGAGAGGTACTCGTATTTTCGGACCAGTTGCTCGTGAGCTAAGAGAGAATAACTATATGAAGGTTGTTTCATTAGCCCCTGAGGTACTTTAAAATAATTGAAGTTATGCAACAGAAATTACACGTTAAAGTAGGAGACACAGTGAAAGTTATCACGGGTGAATCAAAAGATAAAGAAGGGAAAGTCCTAGTTATCGACAGAAAGAAAATGCGTGCCCTTGTTGAAGGTGTGAATATCGTTAAGAAACACACTAAACCAAGTGCAACGGATCCTCAAGGTGGAATCGTGGAGAAAGAATCAAGTATCCATATTTCAAACCTTATGTTAGTTCACAAAGGTCAGGCAACACGCACTGGTCGTAAAGTGAACGCTGAAGGAAAAATAGTACGTTATTCAAAAAAGTCAGGGGAGGAGATTAAGTAATGAGTTATACACCAAGACTGAAGGAAAAGTATAGTGCAGAAATTATTCCTGCATTAACTGAAAAGTTTGGATACAAAACTTTGATGAGAGTTCCCAAACTACAGAAAATTGTATTAAGCCAAGGAATGGGCGATGCAGTTGCTGACAAGAAGTTAATCGATAGCGCAGTTGCTGATTTGTCTAGAATCGCTGGACAAAAAGCAATTACAACTATTTCTAAGAAAGATATCTCGAATTTCAAACTTAGAAAAGGTATGCCAATCGGAACAAAAGTTACGTTAAGAGGTGAAAGAATGTATGAATTCTTAGATCGTCTTATCGCAGTGGCTCTTCCAAGAACACGTGACTTTAGAGGTATCAATCCAAAAGGATTTGATGGACGTGGAAACTTTAACTTAGGTGTTAAAGAACACATCATCTTCCCTGAAATTGATATCGACAAAGTGAACCGTATCTTAGGAATGGACATCACTTTTGTTACATCAGCAGATAGCGATGAAGAAGCAAAAGCGCTTCTAGATGCATTCGGTTTCCCATTCATTAAAAAATAAAAGGAAATGGCTAAAGAATCAATGAAAGCGCGTGAGCGCAAAAGAGAAAGAATGGTGGTACAATACGCTAAGAAACGTGAGGCTTTAACGAAAGTTATTAAGTCGTCTGACGATTCAGAAGAAGTATTGGCTGCTAAATGGGATGCAATGATGGCTATTCAAAAGCTACCTGCAAACTCTTCGAAGATCCGTGTTCATAACCGTTGTGGTTTGACTGGTCGTCCGAGAGGTTACATGCGTCAATTTGGTGTTTCAAGGGTAACATTCCGTGAAATGGCTTTGGCGGGTAAGATCCCAGGAGTTAAGAAAGCTAGTTGGTAATTAAAAGAAAATAGGAAGATTATGACAACAGATCCTATAGCAGATTTTCTAACCAGAATCCGTAACGCGAGTTCGGCTGGATTGAAAATAGTAGAGATCCCTGGTTCAAATGTAAAAAGAGCAATGGCTCAAATTTTATTTGATCAAGGTTATATCGCTAATTACAAATTTGAAGAAGACGAAAAACAAGGTGTGATCAAAATCGCTTTGAAGTACAATCCGTCAACGAAAGTTCCAGCAATTACAAAATTGCAAAGAGCTTCTAGACCAGGACTTCGTAAGTACAGTGGGTCAACTGAAATGCCAAGAGTTCTTAATGGACTAGGTATTGCAATCGTTTCGACTTCAAAAGGTGTAATTACTGATAAAGAAGCAAGAAAACTAAACGTTGGTGGAGAAGTTCTTTGCTACGTATATTAATTTTAAGTTTTAAGAAATGTCAAGGATAGGTAAATCCCCAGTAAACATCCCGAGTGGAGTAGACGTAAAGTTAAACGGTAATATCGTTACCGTTAAGGGTTCTAAAGGTGAGTTGACGCAAGAAATTGATTCTTGTGTTACTTTAACCATAGAGGACAATACAATAACTTTCAGCCGCGAATCAGACGCGCCAAATCACCGTGCAAAACATGGTTTATACCGTGCTTTATTGCAAAACATGGTAGTTGGTGTATCGGAAGGGTACAAGAAGGAGTTAGAAGTAATTGGTGTAGGTTACCGTGCAACTGCAACTGGTCAACAGTTGGAATTAGCATTGGGTTACTCTCACGCAATTATTTTAGAAGTTCCTTCGGAAATTAAGGTATCTGCAGATACTCAAAAGGGTAAGGCACCAGTGGTAACACTTGAGTCATACGACAAACAACTTTTGGGTCAAGTAGCTGCTAAGATTCGTTCCCTTCGTAAACCAGAACCATACAAAGGAAAAGGTATTCGATTCATGGGTGAAGAAATCAGAAGAAAAGCTGGTAAATCTGCAGGTAAAAAATAATTTTTAGAGTTATGGCATTTAGTAAATTAAACAGAAGAGCTAAAATCAAACGAAGAATCAGAAAGAAAATTTCTGGTACTTCTAAGTTACCTCGTTTGTCTGTGTATCGCAGTAACAAACAGATATATGCTCAATTGATTGATGATATTAACGGTGTTACGTTAGTTTCATCTTCATCATACAAAAACAGTGCAGTTGACAATAAGTCAAAAACTGATCAAGCTGCTGTTGTTGGAAAAGAAGTCGCTGAAAAGGCTTTGAGAGCTGGTATTGAGACTGTTGTGTTTGATCGCAACGGATACTTATACCACGGTAGAGTTAAACAATTGGCTGACTCAGCTAGAGAAGGCGGACTAAAATTTTAAGACATGGCAGCACAAGTAGTAAACAGAGTAAAATCTTCGGAAATAGAGTTGAAAGACAAACTCGTGTCTGTAAACCGTGTTACGAAAGTAACGAAAGGTGGACGTACATTCAGTTTCTCAGCTATCGTAGTGGTAGGTGATGAGCATGGAATCGTTGGCCATGGTTTGGGCAAAGCAAAAGAAGTAACTGAGGCAATTACCAAAGGAATTGATGACGCTAAGAAAAATCTGATTAAAGTTCCAATTTTAAGAGGAACAGTACCTCATTCTCAAAAAGGGAAATTTGGTGGTGCTGAAGTACTTTTGAAACCAGCTTCAGATGGTACAGGTGTTATCGCCGGTGGTGCGATGCGTGCAGTTCTTGAAAGCGTAGGAGTACATAACGTACTTGCTAAATCACAAGGATCTTCAAATCCTCACAACGTGGTGAAGGCAACAATCGATGCTCTTTCTAAAATGCGTGACGCAGTAAGCGTAGCAAGACAGAGAGGAATCACATTGGACAAAGTGTTTAACGGTTAATAGACTTATAATCATGGCTACAATTAAAATTAAGCAAGTAAGAAGCGCTATTAGACGTCCAGCTGATCAAAAAGCAACGATAAAAGCGTTAGGATTTAGAAAGTTGAATCAAACGATTGAAAAGGAGGCAACTCCTCAAATCCTTGGGATGGTCAAAAAGATTCAGCATCTGATCGAAGTTGTTGAGTAAAACTTTAAAATCGAATCGAAATGAATCTAAATAATTTAACTCCAGCGAAAGGATCTGTTAACAGAGAAAAGAGAATCGCGCGTGGACAGGGATCTGGCCACGGAGGAACATCTACCCGAGGACACAAGGGAGCGAAGTCACGTTCAGGATACAGTAAAAAAATCGGTTTTGAAGGTGGGCAAATGCCACTTCAAAGACGTGTACCTAAATTTGGTTTCAAAAATATTAACCGCGTTGAATACAAGGCAATCAATCTTGATATCATTCAGTCGTTAATCGAACGTAAAAATATTTCGGAAATTACTCCTGAAGTTTTACGTGAGAACGGACTAGTTTCAAGAAATGAACTTGTTAAGATTCTAGGAAGAGGCGAGTTGAAATCGAAGATTAATGTAACTGCACACAAATTTTCAGGTACTGCTAAAACAGTAATTGAAGGTCAAGGTGGTGTTTGTTCAGAAATCTAATTAACTTTGCCAACATTTTTTTCAGAATGAAACGTTTTATACAGAATATTAAGAATATCTGGAAGGTTGAGGAACTTAGAAAGAGAATTATTTTAACTCTTACGTTAATCCTTGTCTACCGAGTAGGTTCGTTTATCATTTTGCCGGGTGTAAACTACACGGCACTAACGAATGCGCAAGCATCTGGTGAACAGAATACATTGGAGACTTTACTTTCCCTGTTTTCTGGCGGTGGATTTTCTAATGCCTCAGTGATGGCATTAGGAATCATGCCCTATATTAGTGCATCGATTATCATGCAGTTATTAGGGATAGCCGTACCGGTAATTCAGAAAATGCAAAATGAAGGTGAATCAGGAAGGAAACGTATAAACAATTATACGCGTATTCTTACGATTGTAATTTGTGCACTTCAAGCACCAAGCTACCTTAAGTTGTATGTAGAATCTAAAGGTGCTTTACCTGAAGATGCTTCTACTTTTTGGTGGACACAAACAATTCTTGTTTTAATCGCAGGATCCATGTTTGCTGTTTGGTTAGGTGAACGAATCACTGACAAAGGAATCGGAAACGGTATCTCTTTGTTAATTACAGTTGGTATCCTTGCTCGTCTACCAGAAGCATTTGTTGCTGAATTCGGTATCAACGCAGGCAATTTGATTAAAATTGTTTTGGAAATTGTTGCTTTCATGGTAGTGGTACTTGGTACCGTGCTAATTGTACAAGGAGTCAGAAAAATTCCGCTCAATACGGCTAAAAGAGTTGTAGGTGCGAGAAGTGTTGATGAACAAGGTGCAAGAAGTTACCTACCTATCAAAGTAAATGCTAGTGGTGTAATGCCAATCATTTTTGCTCAAGCAATCATGACAATTCCTGTAATGATTTTTGCAGGAGGAGATGGTGGTGGAAACTTTATTCAACGAACATTAGGTGATATTTATGGCGTAAGCTATAATGTATTACTTGCTGTATTGATTATCGTCTTTACATACTTCTACACAGCAATTATGATTAACCCTCGTAAAATCGCAGATGATTTAAAACGAAGTGGAGGTTTTATACCAGGTGTTAGACCAGGTGAAGAAACAGCTGAATATATCGATACATTGGTTTCTAGAATTACGTTCCCTGGATCTGTATTCTTAGCAATGATCGCTATCATTCCTGCAATTGCTAAAATTGCTGGAGTAAATGATGCCTTCGCTATGTTCTTCGGCGGTACTTCAATGTTAATTATGGTTGGTGTAGTATTAGATACATTACAACAAATTGAGTCATATTTATTGAACCGTCACATGGATGGTTTGATGGAGGGAACACGAGTTAAAGGCAGAAGATCTGCTGGTGAACTGTCAGGAATGTAATTATGGCGAAGCAAGCATCAATTGAACAAGATGGCGTAATCATCGAAGCATTATCCAATGCAATGTTTAGAGTTGAATTGGAAAATGGACACGTGATTACAGCACATATTTCAGGAAAAATGAGGATGTTTTACATCAAAATTCTTCCTGGAGATAGAGTTAGAGTGGAAATGTCACCTTATGATTTAACAAAAGGTAGAATTTCATTTAGATATAAATAGGAAGTTTCCTTAATTAAAGAAAAGATGAAAGTTAGAGCATCCGTAAAAAAGCGTTCTGCAGATTGCAAGATCGTTAAGAGAAAGGGAAGAGTTTATGTGATTAATAAAAAGAATCCTAAACTTAAACAAAGACAAGGGTAATATTTAAAAGGTATGGCACGTATTGCAGGAATAGATTTACCAAAGAACAAAAGAGGAGTTATAGGTTTAACTTACATCTATGGGATTGGTAGAAGTACTTCAAAGAAAATTTTGAAGGATAGTGGTGTTGATGAAAACACTAAAGTACAAGACTGGAATGACGAACAGCTTTCTGCTATTCGTGTTGCGGTGAACGAAGTGAAAACTGAAGGTCAATTGCGTTCTGAAGTTCAATTGAACATCAAGCGTTTGATGGATATCGGATCTTTCCGAGGAATCCGTCACCGTGCTGGTTTACCACTTAGAGGTCAGCGTACAAAGAACAATTCTCGTACTAGAAAAGGTAAAAGAAAAACTGTTGCTAACAAGAAGAAAGCGACTAAATAGTAGTAATTAGTGAATTTGAGGATTCGATGATTTGAAATTTCAAATCTGACAATCTTTAAATCTTCAAATTAAAAATAATGGCAAAGTCAAATCAAAAGAAGAAGAAAAATGTCAAAGTAGACGCGGCAGGTGAAGCGCATATTCAAGCTACCTTCAACAACGTAATTATCTCTTTGACTAACAACGCCGGTCAAGTTATTTCTTGGTCGTCCGCTGGTAAAATGGGCTTCAAAGGTTCTAAAAAGAACACACCTTATGCTGCACAAGTGTCAGCAGAAGATGCAGCGAAAGAAGCACATGACTTCGGATTACGTAGAGTAAAAGTGTATGTAAAAGGACCTGGTGCTGGTCGTGAATCAGCCATCCGTGCATTACACAATGCTGGTATCGAAGTTACGGAAATCGTGGATGTAACTCCACTTCCACACAATGGTTGTCGTCCACCAAAAAGACGTCGAGTTTAATACAGTAATATAAACCGCGAGAGGAATAAGTTATCGAAGGAAAGCCTTAATTCATAACCCTCTCCATAATAACATAAAGATGGCAAGATATAGAGGTCCAAAATCAAAGATTGCGCGCCGATTCAGAGAACCAATTTTTGGTCCTGATAAAGCATTGGACAAAAGAGCTTACGGTCCTGGACAACATGGCCCTAACAAAAGAAGAGGTGGAAAGCAGTCAGAATATGCAATCCAACTTACTGAAAAGCAGAAAGCAAAATATACGTATGGTATTTTAGAGCGTCAATTCTCGAACATGTTCGTGAAAGCGTCTAGAATGAAAGGTATTACAGGTGAAAACTTGTTGCAATTATGTGAAACACGTCTAGATAATACAGTTTTCCGTTTAGGTGTTGCACCTACACGCAGTGCTGCTCGTCAATTCGTTTCACACAAACACATTACTGTTAATGGTGAAATCGTTAACATTCCTTCTTACACAGTTAAAATTGGTGATGTAATTGGTGTTCGTGAAAAATCTAAATCTTTAGAGGCAATCACTGGATCACTTTCTGCAAACAGCAAAAAATATGACTGGTTAGATTGGAATAATTCTGATATGTCTGGAAAATTATTAAGCGTGCCTTCACGTGAAATGATTCCTGAAAACATTAAAGAACAGTTAATCGTCGAATTATACTCTAAGTAATCCACTGCGTAAGCATTAGAACTTTTAGGGTAAATTAATAATAACATTGGTTTTCGGCTAAAGGATTGGAAGGATTTTCTTCACACCTTTTAATCGCGCAACCGGAGAACAAGTAAAAAGAAGAAAAACAAATGGCTATTTTAGATTTTCAAAAACCGGACAAAGTTATCATGATTCAGTCCGATGAGCACCAAGGACAATTCGAATTTCGTCCTTTGGAGCCTGGATATGGTATCACAATTGGTAACTCTTTGCGTCGTATTTTACTTTCTTCGTTAGAAGGATTCGCAATTGCGTCAATAAGAATCGAAGGTGTAGACCACGAATTCACTACAATTAAAGGAGTAGTAGAAGATGTAACGGAGATTATTTTGAACCTTAAACAAGTTCGTTTTAAGCAACAAATCGAAGGAACTGATTCAGAAACTGTAGTTGTATCTATTTCTGGTCAAGATCGTTTGACAGCTGGTGACTTAGGTCGCTTCACTTCTGCATTCCAAGTATTGAATTCAGATTTAGTAATTTGCAACATGGAACCATCTGTAAAGTTGGAAATCGAGTTGACAATTATTAAAGGACGTGGTTATGTTCCTGCTGAAGAAAACAAAGTAAGCGCAGCTCCATTTGGAACAATTTTCATTGATTCAATCTTTACACCAATTAAGAATGTAAAGTACTCAATTGAAAATTACCGTGTTGAGCAAAAGACAGATTACGAGAAATTAGTTCTTGATATCACGTCTGACGGTTCAGTTCATCCAAAAGAAGCGTTGAAAGAAGCTGCTAAAATTCTTATCCATCACTTTATGCTTTTCTCTGACGAGCGTATTACATTGGATAGCGAAGTAAAAGCTGAAACAGAAGAGTTTGATGAAACATCTTTACACATGCGTCAATTATTAAAGACGAAATTGGTAGACATGGATTTATCTGTTCGTGCATTGAATTGTCTTAAGGCTGCTGATGTTGAAACATTGGGTGACCTTGTTTCTTACAATAAGAACGACCTCTTGAAATTCCGTAATTTCGGTAAGAAATCACTTACTGAATTAGAAGACTTAGTAGATAATAAAGGTCTTTCTTTCGGAATGAATGTTTCTAAATATAAATTAGATAAAGATTAGTATCGCAATTAATTAATAATGGCGTAATAGGTGGTTGGACTTAGGCGATACCTTAGAAAAGATCCAGTTAACCGTTACTTACGAAATTTTAAACATGAGACACGGTAATAAAGTAAACAATTTAGGTAGAAAGTCAGCGCACAGAAAAGCGATGCTATCTAACATGGCAAGTTCTCTTATTCTTCACAAGCGTATCAGCACGACTGTTGCGAAAGCAAAAGCGTTGAGAGGATATGTAGAGCCTTTGCTTACAAAATCAAAAACGGATACAACTCACTCTCGTAGAATTGTATTTAGTTATTTGCAAAACAAAGAAATCGTAACTGAATTATTCAGAGACGTAGCACCGAAAATCGCTGATCGTACAGGTGGATACACACGTATCATTCGTACAGGATACCGTTTAGGTGATAACGCTGAAATGTGCATTATCGAATTGGTAGATTTCAATGAAATCTATACAAACGAAAAAGCGAAGAAAACAACACGTCGTTCAAGAAGAGGTGGAAAAGCATCTACTGAAGAAACTGTTGCAGCGACTGAAGTTGAAGCAAAAGCAGAAGAAGTTGTTGAAGTAACTGAAGAGCCTACAAGTTCTGAAGAACCAGTTGCTGATACTGAGTCATCAACTGACGAAGAATCGACTGACGAGGAATCGACTGAAGAAAAATAATATTTTTCAAGAAAATAGAAAGGGACAATGGAAACATTGTCCCTTTTTTTGTATTTCATTCTTTAGTATTGATTTGAAATTCTAACTTTGCAAAAAATTAGAGAATGGAACAAAGAAAACCTGCTGTGCTCGTTTTAGCCGACGGAACAGTATTTGAAGGTGTTGCTACTGGTAAAATTGGTACAACTACAGGTGAAATTGCATTCAATACAGGAATGACTGGTTACCAAGAAGTATTCACAGACCCTTCTTATTTTGGTCAAATTTTAATTATGACGACCTCTCATATAGGGAATTATGGAGTTCACGCAGAAGAAGTTGAATCGGATTCAATTAAAATTGCTGGTTTAGTTACTAAAAAATTCTCTGAGATTTATTCTAGAACTTCAGCTACTGGTTCTTTGGAAGAATTGATGTTGCAAAGTAATACTGTAGGTATTTCTGATTTAGACACACGTTCACTTGTGCGTCACATCAGAAGTAAAGGTGCAATGAATGCTGTTATATCTTCTGAAATTCTCGATGTAAATCAATTAAAAGAAATTGTTGCAAATGCGCCATCAATGGATGGATTGGAACTTTCTTCTAAAGTTGCTTGCACTGAAGCATACGAAGTTTGCCCTGAAAATCCGCAATACAAAGTTTCATTAATCGATTTTGGAGTAAAAAAGAACATAGTACGCTGCTTAGTAGATAGAGGTTGTCACGTTAAAGTGTTTCCCTTGAATTCTACGAAGGCAGATATGGATAGCTTTAATCCTGATGGATACATGTTATCGAATGGACCTGGTGATCCTTCTGCAATGCCAAATTCAGTTCAATTGGTGAAAGAATTGGTTGAAAGCGGTAAACCAATTTTTGGTATTTGTTTGGGACATCAGATATTAGGTTTAAGTCAAGGATTGAAAACAGAAAAAATGTTTAATGGTCACAGAGGAATTAATCACCCCATCATGAATTTGAAATCGGGAAAAGGTGAAATAACCTCTCAAAATCATGGTTTTGTAATTTCAAAATCGAGCATTGACTTAAATCCTGCGATTCAAGTTACACACCGTCATTTGAATGACGATACGATTGCCGGAATTGAAATTGTTGGAAAACCAATCTTCTCAGTGCAATATCATCCAGAGGCATCTGCTGGTCCACACGATTCAAGATACCTATTTGATCAATTTATTGATAACATGAAAAAAAATTAAGTTATGAGCCAGATACAAAAAGTTATAGCGAGACAAATATTAGATTCACGCGGTAATCCCACAGTTGAGGTAGATGTAATAACATTAAACGGTTATCTAGGAAGAGCAGCGGTACCTTCTGGTGCATCAACTGGAATTCATGAAGCGGTTGAATTGCGTGACGGAGATAAAAGTAAATACCTTGGAAAAGGGGTGTTGAAAGCAGTTTCGAATGTAAATACGATTATCAATGATGCTTTGCATGGTTTTGATGTTTTGGACCAAAAAGGAGTTGATTCAATGTTGATTCGTCTTGATGGTACAGAAAACAAATCGAATTTAGGTGCTAATGCTATTTTAGGAGTTTCTTTAGCAGTTGCGCGTGCAGCTTCTTTAGAATCTGGATTAAGTTTGTACCGTTATATCGGAGGTGTTGGTGCACTAACAATGCCAGTTCCAATGATGAATATTCTAAATGGTGGGTCACATGCTGATAACCTTATCGATATCCAAGAATTTATGGTTATGCCTTTCGGAGCGAGTTCTTTTTCAGAAGGTTTGCGCTGGGGAACAGAGGTTTTTCATCACTTGAAAGGGGTGCTGAAAGAAAAAGGAATGTCAACTAACGTTGGTGACGAAGGTGGTTTTGCGCCAAATTTAGGTTCAAATGAAGAAGCGATTCAAGTAGTTGTTCAAGCAATTGAAAAAGCTGGATTTAAGCCAGGTGTGGATATGTTTATCGCATTGGATGCAGCTGCTTCAGAATTTTATAACGCAGACAAAGGAAAATATATCTTCCATTCAACCGGAGAGGAGATGAGTTCGACTGAAATGGTTGAATTCTGGAGAAACTGGTGTGAAAAGTACCCGATTGTTTCAATTGAGGACGGTTTGTCCGAAGATGATTGGGCAGGATGGAAGCTTGCAACAGAAGTTTTAGGTGATAAGATACAATTAGTTGGGGATGATTTGTTCGTAACGAATACAAAACGCTTATCTAGAGGAATTGAGGAAGGAATTGCAAATTCAATTTTGGTTAAGGTGAATCAAATAGGAACATTGACTGAAACAATCGAAGCAGTTCAAATGGCTACTCGCAATGGATATACATCCGTTATGAGTCACCGTAGTGGTGAAACTGAAGACAGCACGATTGCTGATTTAGCTGTCGCACTCAATACTGGGCAGATTAAAACTGGTTCAGCGTCAAGGAGCGATCGTATGGCAAAATACAATCAATTATTGCGAATTGAAGAAGAGCTAGGAGATACTGCAGTTTTTCCAGGGAAAAAGTTCAAATATTTGAAGTAATACGATTCTTTCGTTAAATAAATAACACATTAGGGGGAATTTGCCCCCTTTTTTTGTATTCGGGACATTTTGACTTAATTTTACATAATCTTGACGCAACTTTATCTTAATGTCATCGTCTAACTACCAAACTTATGCATTTATGAAAATAATAGGACTTATCTTTTTATTGCTTTTAGGAGCTTCACAAGTAAAGGCACAAACACAATCCACCTCCTTTTTTGGTCAATGCATGATTGAAGTGGCAACAGCCGAAGAAATGGCTCAATTACAAACAACAATGAGAGAAAATCCTTATATCAAGGTTGTTCGATTAGACTATAATACGCAAAGAGCATTTATATTGACGCAAAATTTAGAATCATTGACTGAAGAAAATTTCATTTCATGGTTCAGCCAGTATGCAGACAAAGTTAGATGTGTTCAAGTAGGTCAACACGGTGTTGATAGTATCAAACCTTTCCCTTTTGAAGGGTGCGAAAATTAATTACCATGATTTCTTTAAAAAAGTTTTTAGTACCATTAATGTTTGTTGTTGCGGCTATTAGTTATGCGCAGCAATTACCGGTAAATTGTAATCTAGCAATCCCTGGTTGTTCAACACCATCCTTTGCTATTGTTGGAACACAACCAGCATACAACACGGTTGATTTTAGCTCAGGATCCATTTCCAATCCAAGCTCTAATCCTCAGGGTATAAACTCTGGTTGTTTACTATCCGGAGAAACAGTATCAACTTTTATAACCATCAATGTAGTATCAAGTGGGACGTTGCAATGGTCTATGATTGGAACTGCTGGAGGATGTTTTGACTGGATTATGTGGCCGATGCCGAATGCAGATCCAACTCAAGCATGTGCAGGAATAAATGGAAATACGCTAGCTCCTGTTTCGTGCAACTGGAATGGAACATGCAATGGTAACACAGGAATGGCAGCAGCAGGGAATTTACCGCCTAATGGTTCGCCATCAAGTTACCAGCCTCCTTTAAATGTAATTGCTGGCCAAGCATACATGCTATGTCTGTCCAATTATAGTTTTACGAATCAAAATGTAAACTTGAATTTCTTTGGTTCTGCTCAAGTTGTATGTGGTGTTTCAGCAGCTGATCAAACAATTTGTCAAGGCACAAGTGCTACTGTAAATATTGCGACTCCTGGTTTAACTGCTCCTCAGTTTAATTGGTTGGTGACAAATGGTGTTTCAAATACTACATCGGGGTCTAATGTTACTGTTACCCCTACTGTTACAACTACATATTCAGTACAAGTAACTCAACCAGCGACTGTCACATCTAGTGCATTTATTGATACAGCAGTTTTCACGATTGCTGTTGTTCCGCCTCCAGTTCCAAATGCAGGAATAGATGATACAGTATGTTTAGGACAACCTATTTATTTGTCTGGTTCAATTAGCAGCCCGACAAACACGCCATCATGGCAATTTTTAACTGCTGGAATCACTCCAACTCCAACGGTGACATTTGCACCAAATTTCAATTCATTGACACCAACGGTGACAGTGAATCAAGTTGGCTTATATTCTTTTATTCTAAGAGAAAATAATACGATTTGTGGTATGTTTAGAGATACTGTTCGTGTATTGGTAACTAATATTTCTCAAACTACATCATATACTCCTCCATCATGCGGTGGTCTGAGTGATGGTACAATTACAATTACAAGTCCATTAGCTGAAGAATTTAGTTTCAATAATGGAACAACATGGCAAACGGCTTCAACACAAGGAGGATTTGCCGCCGGAACTTACACTGTTTGTTCTAGAAATTTCGCAGGTTGTCAAACGTGTTCTCAAGTAGTAGTTATAGATCCGCCAGTTGTGACAATATCCGCCAGTGCAGATACACTAATTTGTGAAAATGGAACTGCTACACTTATCGCTTCAGCTACAGGAGGAACAAGTTATACGTTTAACTGGGATTTTACAACCAATACAGGTGCAACTCAGTTGGTTAATCCTTTGGTGAACACGACCTATACGGTTTATGCAACAAATCAAAACAATTGTGATTCTCCGGTTGAGAGCATTGTTGTCAGTGTCCGCAACCCAATTACAGGAACAATTTCAATTGAAGACACAATTTGTCCTGGCTATCCTACATCACTTTCAGCTTCTGCGGTAGGTGGAATTGGTGTTCCATATACATTTGTCTGGAGCACGGGTGAAACAGGTGTTGGTGCAAATCATACGATTAACAATGTTAACCCATCATATACAACAACATATACAGTTACTGTAGAAGATGTTTGTGAATCTACACCATTGGTTATGACAACACGCGTAGTTGTTGCACCGCTTCCAATTCCGCTTATTTCAACAGATATCAATAATGTGTGTGAGCCTGCTGTTTTCAATCTTACGAATGAAACTGATCCTTCAATGGTGCAGGATGTATTTTGGAGTGTGTCAAATGGTGATATGTTCCAAAATCAATCAACCGTTACCACAAGTCCAATGTGGGATGGCATGTATGATGTTCAGTTAATTGTAACCTCACCCCAAGGTTGTATTGACTCAACAACTTTCTATAACTACTTGAATGTTTATCCTAAACCAATTGCAGACTTCAGATATTCACCAAATCCTGTAATGATGTTCAATACAAAGGTGAAATTCGTGAATTACTCAATAAACGGAGATACATACCAATGGTTCTTTACAGATGGGAATCCTTCTTATTCTGCAATGGAAGATCCAACGGTATTTTATCCTGACGGTGTAACAGGTGAATACGACGTCATGTTAATCACAACTTCAGAATATGGTTGTGTTGATACAGCAATGCAAACTGTTATTGTTTTACCTGAGATTCTTTTATACGCACCAAATGCTTTCACACCAGATAATGATGAGTTTAATCAAGATTGGGGGATTAGTATTTCTGGAGTTGATATTTATGATTTTCAGTTGTTGATATTCAACCGATGGGGTGAAATAATTTGGGAAGCAAATGATCCTGCTGCAAGATGGGACGGAACGTATAACGGAACGAGAGTTCAACAAGGTGTGTATACTTGGACGATTCGAACGAAAGATGTAATTAATGATGCCAAGTACGAATGGAACGGCTTTATAAATGTGTTGAAATAAATGAAAACCCGGTTCGACCGGGTTTTTTTATACCTTATTTATTGGATTTCGTTTAACTTTGTTTTCTTAAAGCGCAAACAATGACTATCCAAGATTTTCAAGAAGACATTCAACAAGGAATACTTGCAACAATACCAGCAAAAAAAGCGGTTGATTCAGCGGTTAATCATGCTCCTAAAAGAAAAGAGATTCTTTCTTTAGAAGAGAAAAAGTTGGCCTTACGAAATGCTTTAAGGTATTTCCCAAAAGATCAGCACGAAGAATTGGCCGAAGATTTTTTGAATGAATTGGAGACGTATGGTCGAATTTACATGCTTCGCTATCGCCCAGATTATAAAATGTATGCACGTCCAATTGACGAGTATCCAGGAAAATCATTGAAAGCAAAAGCAATCATGCTAATGATTCAAAATAATTTGGATTATGCTGTTGCTCAGCATCCACATGAATTAATCACATATGGTGGAAATGGCGCTGTATTTCAAAATTGGATTCAATATCGTTTAACGATGAAGTATTTATCGGAAATGACTGATGAACAGACGTTGGTGATGTATTCGGGTCATCCAATGGGATTGTTTCCTTCTCATACAAATGCGCCAAGAGTTGTTGTTACAAATGGTATGGTTATCCCGAATTATTCTAAACCAGATGATTGGGAAAAAATGAATGCCTTAGGTGTTTCCCAATATGGACAAATGACAGCCGGTTCGTATATGTACATAGGACCCCAAGGAATTGTTCACGGAACGACAATCACTGTTTTAAATGGTTTTAGAAAAATCAAAAAATCTCCGGCGGGCTCTTTATTTGTTACTTCAGGTTTAGGAGGAATGTCAGGTGCCCAGCCAAAAGCAGGAAACATTTCAGGTTGTGTAACTGTCTGCGCAGAGGTAAATCCAAAGATTACGAAGATTCGTCACGAACAAGGCTGGATTAATGAGATTTGTGAAAACATAGATGATTTAGTTTCTCGTGTGAGAAGCGCTCAGTCAAATAAAGAGGTGATTTCAATTGCATACCTAGGCAATATCGTTGATGTTTGGGAGAAATTTGACGAAGAAAATATACACATTGATTTGGGCTCCGATCAGACATCTTTGCATAATCCGTGGGCGGGCGGTTATTATCCGGTTGGACAGAGCTTCGAAGCTTCGAATAATATGATGGCAACTAATCCAGAGTTATTCAAAGCGAAAGTCAAAGAAACGTTGGTGCGTCATGCTGCAGCGGTTAACAAGCATACTGCAAAAGGAACGTACTTTTTCGATTATGGAAACGCATTTCTTTTAGAGGCATCAAGAGCTGGTGCAGACGTGATGGCCCCAAATAGTATCGATTTTAAATACCCTTCGTATGTCCAAGATATCATGGGACCAATGTGCTTTGATTATGGTTTTGGACCTTTCAGATGGGTGTGTGCCTCAGGAAAGCCAGAGGATCTTCAAAAAACAGATGATATTGCTTGCGCTGTGTTAGAAGAAATGATGAAACATAGTCCAGTTGAAATTCAGCAACAAATGGCTGATAATATTCAATGGATTAAAGGAGCTCAACAAAATAAATTGGTAGTTGGCTCTCAAGCGCGCATTCTTTATGCAGATGCAGAAGGAAGAATGCGCATCGCAGAAGCCTTCAATAAAGCCATCGCAAATAATGAGGTTGGACCAATTGTTTTAGGCAGAGATCATCACGATGTTTCAGGAACCGATTCACCCTACAGAGAAACATCAAATATTTATGATGGTTCGCGTTTTACAGCTGATATGGCAATTCAGAATGTTATCGGTGATAGCTTTAGGGGTGCAACATGGGTTTCAATTCACAATGGTGGTGGAGTAGGATGGGGAGAGGTAATCAATGGTGGATTTGGAATGTTGCTCGATGGTTCAGCAGAAGCGGATCGTTTATTAAAAATGATGCTTCACTGGGATGTTAACAATGGTATTGCGCGAAGAAGTTGGGCAAGAAATGAAGGTGCTGTTTTTGCAATTAAAAGAGCAATGGAAATGGAGCCAGCATTGAAAGTGACCGTACCAGAGAATGTTGAAGATTCAATAATAGAAGGGATTTTCTCAGCAGTTAAAAGCTAGGAAACTTCTGTTAATTCATTCTTAAATGTGTAAAAAAGGTAGCCTTTAACATTTGTCGCACCCATCTCTTTGAAAATAGCACAATACGATTGAATTTGTGAATGATCTGATTTTTTCGGTAAACCAGTTTTAAAATCCAATATAATCGTTTCGTTTTCCTTAATGAGAACCTTATCGGGACGCTTTGTTTCATCCTCACTAATGAGAATTGATTGTTCATTCAATACTTCAATTGTGCCTTCATAAATTTTGCGAAAAGCTGGGGAATCAAAAATGGCAATTGCCTTTTCAAGTAAGGCCGTTCGATTATTCGCTTCAATCAGACCATTTTTGATCAACC
This sequence comes from Crocinitomicaceae bacterium, assembly GCA_021740745.1. Classification (GTDB taxonomy): domain Bacteria; phylum Bacteroidota; class Bacteroidia; order Flavobacteriales_D; family Crocinitomicaceae; genus M0103. The sequence goes on from JAIOZF010000021.1 coordinate 26,776, forward strand.
CATCTAAAGTCGATGAAAGTGAAACCTGATTCGTTGTTTCAGCCATCAATAAATGGAACTGATTTCCAAAGTTTTGTTCTTCTGATAAGCTATATTCTACATCTCCCATTTTGCGTTCCTTCAATGCAATATCTGGAAACCAGAGGGTTTCAGTGATTTGTTTTGGTTCGAAAAAGGAAGAATGAGTCTCTTTTGGACTTAGATGTTGACTTCTTGATCCGACAGTAAGAAGCAAGCTCCCATCTTCTAACAATGAATGGTTTTGTTTTGCCAATGCGCCATGTAAAACACTTCCGAAACCATCTTTCTTAAAATAATTGAATCCATACAAGCGATTTTTAGCTCTAGTAAGAGCAACATAACAAAGATTCATCTTATCCGTAAAGATTTGGTTCTCTTCTTCCTTATGCTGTGAACGAATCGAATCAAGTTCGCTATTCTTACTCAAATTGGTGCGTAGAATTAGTTTTTCTGCTTCCAACATGAATTTAGAATTGTTGTTGATTTTAGTGTCAAAATCTAATGACGGCACAATCACAATTGGAAATTCAAGACCTTTTGATTTATGTATCGTCATGATAACTATTGCGTCATCACTAGCGGGTGTTTGTATGGCCAAACTATTTTTTTTCTCTTCATAAAGATCAATCAGGCCTTTTAAATCCGGACCTTTTGCTTGTTCAAATTCGTAGGCGAAGTCTGCAAAGTGATGCAAATAAGGATCCGTGAGTTCATTCCATTTCATCAATCCAAAAAATTGCTGAATAAGATCGTATAATCCTTCGTGTTTGAAGAAAAATTGGTTGATTGAACCAAAATGCTCTGTCAAAAACGCGGTATTATCAAAATTGGTTCGTGTACGTCCTTCTTCGTCGGTTGTAATTCTCAGGAAACTGCGATACTTTTCGAAAGGTTCAACAAATTCGCAGTTAAAATACGTTTCTGCAAAGACTTTTGCTTCACTTTCTTGGGATGGTCGCAATCTTCGTTTCAGATAAGAAAGAATTAAATTTACACGGATGTCATTGCTGAGCAAAAGAGATTCAGCCGATATTATTTTATAGCCTTCTTTCTTTAAAGTAATAGCCCAATGATTGGCATCTTTATTCTTTTCTGCAAGAATACAAATAGAAGAAAGTTTAAATCCATCACTTTGAGCATCTTTTATGATGTCTAATATTGCAGGAAGAACGGATGTGTTGTCATCTTTTTCTAGCAGTGCAGAATGAATATTTACATATCCAGAATTTGAAGATTGTGGATGTTGAGAAACGGATTTATAAAATGGTAGTGATTCCGTAGGAAGGTATTCTTTAAGATCTGTAAATAGCTGATTATTAAAAAGTACAATTTCTTTTGCGGAACGCCAGTTATCTTCTAAACTTTTTAGTTCACCCGCCTCTTCAAAATAGTCAGCTAAGCCTTCAATTTTTGCATCCTTTTCTGGGTTGTAAATTCGAGGCAAAGCAACAAATTGTTCTGCTACTCCATTTTTAAATCGATAAATCGATTGTTTTGGATCACCAACTATTAGATTTTTATGACCCTTTGAAAGCGATTCATGCACCAAAGGAACCATGTTGAGCCACTGCAAACGTGACGTATCTTGAAATTCATCTAAGAGAAAATGACTAAATCTATTTCCTAAACGCTCGTAGATGAATGGCGCTTCTTCCTGCTGGACTAAAGAGGAAATCAATTTGTTGAATTCAGATATACGAATGATGCGTTCATCTTTTTTCAAGGTATCGATTGCTTCGGCCACATATCGAAGCATTGACATGTTGTAAAAGTCTTTGCGAAATAGATATTTAGACAAATAACTTTGCGCATGTGTCTTTTTATAGTCACTTAATGCAATTAGTTTTTGTTGTAAATCTTCTGGAAAGATTTTCCCTTTTGGAGCAGGTTGTGTGCAATTCTTGATGAAAGTATCTGAAAATTGTTTTGAATCAAATTTGTCAACTTGATTGAGTTTTTCAATTACATTGGTTGTATTGCTTCCATTTGGAAAATTACTCGAAACCAAGCCTGAAGAAAGATAAATTTGATGGATTTCTTTCGCCAAGATGCAGTATTCTCGATCAATTATTGCTAATTCAGTATTCAGTTCAGCATATCTTTCTTGACTGAAATCAGAAGCAAGCAATTTTTGAACATACGGCTGATCTTTTTCCTTGTTGAGGGTTTCGCCAAACTCAATCAGTTTTCTTCTAAAATCCCAAGATTCACCGTCGTCAAGGTTTCTTTTCGCAAAATTAAACGCAGATTTTGTGAATTCTGCTAATTCATCTGACCCCATATTGCTTAAAAGCAAGTCGACAACTTGTTCAACAACTAACTTTTCATTCAAAACAACTTCGAAATCTGCCGGTAGATTTAAGTCTCTGCTGAACGATCGAATCAATCGTAAATTGAATTTATCAATTGTTAATACATGAAAATCTTCGTAGCGGTGAAGCAATTCTTGTAAAACTTTGAGCGCTCGTTTGTGCACCTCTTTGCCATCAATTCCTACTTCTTCCCCAATTTGATTTGCATAGTTAGCCGAAGAATGACCGTGAGCGTCAGGGAAACTCAATTCGTCAAGACCTTCAATAATTCTATTTTTCATTTCCAACGAAGCCATGTTGGTAAACGTCATTGCAATGATTTGAGCAAATCGAGTAGAATGGTGTTCGTCTAAAATAAGCAGTTTGATGTACTCTTTTACAAGATTATACGTCTTTCCGCTGCCGGCAGAGGCATTTAGAATTTTGAATGGTTTAGGATCGGTTAATTGCTCAAGCATGAATATGTGTTATGGCTATTTTGTTAGCTTAGAAATAATATGATTAAAAGTAGCAAAATCTATTCGTTTTATCTAAATTTGTTTAGAACTGTTAGTATGAAAAAAACAATATTTTACTTTTTGTCCCTTCTTTTTTTAGCATCATGCAAAGATGAAGTTATTGACCCGCCCGCTCCTGTTGCTGATCAATTAAAAATGACAATGCAGCCGACATTTGGATCAACTGATTTAGTTTTAGATCAGACATATACTACGGATGAGGGATATTTGGTGCAATTCACGGATTTGAAATGCTATATTACAGATGTGGCAAATGGGTCTTCCACTTTGTGTTCATCAGCACTTTTCGACTACCGAGCAAATAACACGGTTTTATTTACTAAACCAGGAAAACCATCTGATTACGCAGATTTAACAATGTCTTTAGGGGTTGCTGCATCAAAGAATCACGCTGATCCAACATCATTTTCTTCATCAGACCCGCTGTATATTACGATAGCAAATGACATGCATTGGGGATGGAATCCAGGCTACATTTTCATGAAAGTGGAAGCAAAAGTCGATACTATTCAGAATGGTATTGATAATTTTGACCACACAATTGTGTTTCACATTGGTGGAGATGCTTACCTGCAAAATTTACAACTCAATTCGATCACTTGGAATGCAGCCGGTAATGGAATTTACACAAGAGCATTGAAATTGGATATGCAAAAGTTTTTGAATAATGGAACTGAAATCATTGACTTAAAAACTGAGTATACGTCACATACTGGACCAGGGCAAGAAGCGATTAGCTTAAAAGTCATTCAGCATTTGAAAGATGCTATCAGTTTGTATTAACTGCTCAAATAGTTTTTAATTCATGAAGTATTTGTTAATTATTTTTGGAATTTTGGTGTTTGCCCTTTCTTGTAAAAAAGACAAAGTGGGATATACCCCAACTCCATATGAATTAGAAATTCCATCTCATTTTCCTGAAATGAAAATTCCCGCAGATAATCCAATGACTGTGGAAGGTGTCCATTTGGGTCGCTTGCTGTTTTACGAAGAAAGATTAAGTGGTGATAACACCCAGTCGTGCGCATCTTGTCATTCAATTGAAAGTGCATTTTCTGATCCAAATAAATATTCGACAGGAATAGATGGCATTCAAGGCAATCGTAATTCAATGGCATTGATTAATCTAGGATGGCAGAAATTCTTTTTTTGGGATGGACGTGCTGCAACGTTGGAAAAGCAAATTTTGGAACCTGTGCCAAATCCAATTGAGATGCATCAATCATGGAAAGATGCTGTTGCCAAGCTAAATGGAGATGTCAATTACCGTAATTTATTCTATAAAGCATTTGGTGAAGAAGGAATTGACTCTACTAAAGTGGCAAAATCGATTGCTCAATTTTTAAGAACGCTTATTTCGGGGACATCGAAATACGATATAATGTATAAATATGAGTATGGAATTCCATTGTCCTCGACCGATCAAGCCATCTTGTCAACTATTTCTCTAGAAGAGTGGGCAGGATATGATTTATTTAAAGGCTTAAACGGTGCTGATTGTTTTCACTGTCACAATGGTCCGTTAATGCAAGTTCAGCTCTTCAGTAACAATGGACTTGATGCTACGTTTACTGACCCTGGAAGAGGTGGTGTAACGGGTAATGCAAATGATATGGGTAAATTTAAAATTCCAACGCTTCGTAACATTGCACTTTCAGCGCCTTATATGCACGATGGTAGATTTACAACGCTTGATCAGGTAATAGAACATTATTCTTCGGGTATTATTCAATCATCAACACTTGATCCATCTATTGAGTTCGCTTTTCAAGGTGGAGTTCAATTGGATAGTGAACAAAAGTCATTATTGAAAAAGTTTCTAGAAACTCTGACCGATTACAATTTTATAAACAATCCTAATTTTAAGGATCCGAATTAAACGAAATAGAAGATGATTGACGAAAGAAGATTGACTACTGAGGAGAAGGCATTAAAAATAAATTTAACATCAGATATTTACGGTTGTTTTGCTGAAATTGGAGCAGGACAAGAAGTTGCCGCTAACTTTTTCAAAGCTGGTGGAAGTTCTGGAACGATTGCTTACACGCAGTCTGCATACGACATGAAAGTTTCGGATTCAATGTATGGTGAGGCATCACGGTATGTTTGTGAAGAACGACTGATCACAATGTTGGAAACTGAGTATGGAACATTAAAGTTTCGATTACCATCTAAATATAAAGAATCACGATTTTTTGCTTTCAGTAATACAGTTGAATCTCTTAATTATCACAAGACAAATCAAGGTCAAGGTTGGGTGGGGATTCGGTTTCAATTGAATCTTGAAGCGGAACCAAACGATGTCATTTTGCATATTAAAATGCATGATAACAGTCATAAAGCGCAACAAGAAGCCTTAGGGATTTTAGGAGTAAATTTAATTCATGCGTGCTATTTTCACAAGGATGACTTAAACGAGTTTTTAGAAAATTTAGTCCATCGTTTGCCGCGTGATCGCATGGAAATTGACATGCTACGTGTTTCAGGACCAGATTTTAACAACATTGACAATCGAATAATTGCGTTGAATTTGGTTAAACGTGGGATTACTGATGCGACAATGTTTGATCTCACGGGGCACGTTGTTCAGCCAGCAACTGCACTTTATAAAAAGAATATATTATTGATGCGCGGTCGTTTCAGACCAGTAACGAAAGTGCATATTGATATGATTGAAACTGGAAAGAAACAGTTTATTAAAGAAAGTGAAGTGAAGGAAGAAGATCTTCGAGTGATTTTTGAATTAACCTTGAAAGATTTGACTGCCGATGGTAAAATTTCGGATAAGGACTTCGTTGATCGAGCAGAACTTCTGGGATTATTGGGCTATACGGTGATGATTTCAAATTATTTGAAACATTATAAGATGGTAGATTACCTTGCTTCCATTGCGAAAGAAAAGCGAATGGGTGTTATTTTGGGGGTTTATAATCTGCATACAATTTTTGACGAACGTTATTATGATAATTTACCTGGTGGTTTGTTAGAAGCATTCGGAAGAGGTTTTGGTCACAACGTGAAACTGTTTGTCTATCCAGCAACAAACGTAGATAGCGGGGAAATTTATTCATTGTCGAATATTAAAATTCCAGCTCACTTAAAAGGTTTGCTTCAATATTTGGTAGACAACAATAAAATGGAATCAATTGAGGCGTTTGATCCTAAGCTTTTGCACATTATGTCGGATGATGTTTTGTCTAAAATTAAAGCTGGTTCAACAAGTTGGGAGGAAGATGTACCTAAAGAGGTAACCGAGGCAATTAAAAAGTATGATTTATTTGGTTTCAAAAAGATCAAGGAAGTTGTAAATAATTAGCAAAAAGCAAAATGCCACATATAAAAAACGCACTCATCCGATTTCGAATCATTGACAAATGTTTGCGTAATAAATATAAGACGTATCCCAGTAAACAAGATTTAAGAGAAGCTTGCGAAGAATCATTGTTTGGTTCTGTTGACGGCGCAAATATTTGTGATTCGACTATCGAGAAAGATATGTTTGCTATGAAAATGGAGCACGATGCACCAATTCGTTACAGCAAAAGATACGGTGGTTATTATTATGAGGATCCAAATTTTAGCATCAACGACATCCCACTTACAGAAGATGATTTGAGTGCCATTAATTTTGCAGCCAAAACATTGATGCAGTTTAAGGATGTGGACATGTTTAAACAATTTGGCAATGCGATTGATAAGATTGTAGACCGCGTAGCTATTGCAAATGATCCGAATCAAGAAAACTTCTCCCATCTCGTTCAATTTGAAACCGCTATTTCTTCTTCGGGAAATGAGTTTTTGCCGCTGTTGTTAGATGGAATGCGGAACAATCGATCGGTTTCTTTTCAATACATGAGTTTTATTTCCAATAAAGCGAAAAGAAGAGATGTCACCCCACTTTTATTAAAGGAATACAGAAATAGATGGTACCTAATTTCCTATGATCCTTCAAAAGCTGACATCATTACCTATAGTTTAGACCGAATGTCGGAAGTAGCAATGAATGAAACAGAGGGAGAAAAACCTGAAACCTTTGACGCAGATGATTACTTCAAATATGCAATCGGTATTACAAGTAATAAAAGTCAACCAGAGAAAATTATCCTGAAAACCGGAAATGTTGCAGCTAAATATATTGATTCGCAGCCTTTTCATCCCACCCAAAAAATTATCAAGGAAGGAAAAAACAAGACGACTTTTGAATTGGAAGTATTAGTCTCTGAAGAATTAATTCGAACATTATTGTCCTATGGTGGAGAAATCGAAGTAGTAGAGCCAGAATCCTTGCGTTCAATTATGATCAAACGTGTTTTTGATTTAGCAGAAGTCTATAAAATTTGATTTCAATTCACTGCTTCTTTTAAAAGCATCTCTTATCTTCGTTGAAATTTTTGATCATGGAAATTATTCGTACACTTACTATTGGTGTTTGTGAATTAAAACTCAACAGACCTGCCGTTTTCAACTCTTTCAATCAATCAATGGCTTTTGCGCTTCAAAAAGCATTAGATGAAGCTGAATTAAATGATGAGGTAAGAGCAATTGTGATTACTGGTGAAGGAAAGGCATTTTGCGCTGGTCAAGATTTAGCAGAGGCAATGGATCCAGAAGGACCAGCATTGCAATCCATCGTTAAAGATCATTACAATCCAATTATAGAACGTATTCGAGCGATTGAAAAACCAATTATTGCAGCAGTAAATGGAGTTGCAGCCGGTGCTGGAGCGAATATAGCCTTAGCATGTGATATTACAATAGCAAAGAAAAGCGCAAGTTTCATACAAGCATTTTCTAAAATTGGTTTAATTCCTGATTCAGGTGGAACTTATTTCTTACCGAGAATTATTGGATCTCAAAAGGCACTTGCATTAATGATGACAGGTGATAAAATTTCTGCTGAACAAGCCGATCAAATGAATATGATTTACAAAGCGGTAGAGGATGAGAATTTCGATTCGGAAGTAAAATCGTTCGCTGAAAACATCGCTGCAATGCCCACTCGTGGACTTGGTTTAACCAAGAAAGCGGTCAATGCGACTTTTTCAAATACCCTTACAGAACAATTGGCACTTGAAGAAGAATTACAAACCGAAGCAGGTCAGACATACGATTTCCGTGAAGGTGTGAATGCATTTTTAGAGAAAAGAAAACCAGTTTTTAAAGGGGAGTGATAAATTAGGAATTAGGAATTATAAGTTTTCTCAGTGGAATTCATAATTCATAATTCATAACTCATAATTACAGATGAAAGTAGGAGTATTAGGAGCAGGAACAATGGGTGCAGGAATTGCACAAGTGGCTGCGCAAAATAATTGTGAAGTTGTTTTGGTAGATTTAAGTCAGGATATGTTGACGAAAGCCGAAAACAATTTAGATAAAGTACTAAGTCGTTTGGTGGAGAAAGGAACTCTTTCAGAAGACGATAAAATCAATATTCAAGGAAGAATAAGTTATTCAACTGATGTGCGTGATTTCAAATCAAGTGCGCTGATCATCGAGGCAATTGTTGAGAATTTGGATGTGAAACATAAGGTGTTTGCTGATTTAGAATCAATCGTTTCCAATGAATGCATTTTAGCGAGTAATACTTCATCACTGTCAATCGCCTCTATCGGATCAGTATTGAAAAACCCATCTCGTGTTATTGGAATTCATTTTTTCAATCCAGCACCTCTAATGCCTTTGGTTGAAATTATTCCAGCTGTGCAAACTTCCGAAGAAACCTTGGCAACAACAAAAGCCTTGATTTCAAATTGGAAAAAGGTTGGAGTTATTTGTAAAGACACACCTGGATTCATTGTTAATCGTGTTGCGCGACCATTTTATGGAGAGGCTTTGCGTATTTATGAAGAAGGAATCGCTGATTTCGCAACGATCGACTGGGCAATGACTTCTATCGGTGGATTTAGAATGGGACCATTCACGTTGATGGATTACATTGGTAATGATGTGAATTACGCGGTGACAGAATCCGTTTTTGCTTCATTCTATTTCGATCCGCGTTTTAAACCATCGTTTACTCAAAAACGTCACAAAGAAGCAGGTTTTTATGGAAAGAAAACAGGACGAGGATACTATAATTATGCAGAGGGAGTTGAATTACCAAAGCCTACAGAGCAAAAGGAACTTGGTGAAAAAATCTTCAATCGAATTTTGGTGATGCTAATTAACGAAGCAATTGATGCTGTTTTCTTAAATGTCGCGACTAAAGAAGATGTGGATCTAGCCATGACAAATGGTGTAAACTATCCAAAAGGCTTATTGAAATGGGCAGATGAAATTGGATTGAAGAATGTTTTAAGTCAATTGGAAGAGTTGTTTGAAGAATATGGGGAGGATCGTTATCGTCCGAATCCTTTACTTCGAAGAATGGTTAAAAACAATCAACACTTCTTTAACTAAATAAAAAATGCATCAGGATTCTGAGGCATTTTTGTTATAAGTTGGCAACAATCTTTTTTGCTTGTGCGGCATAATAACCATTTGCAGTTATGATTTTCTGAAAAAGTGTGCTTGCTTCTGATTTTTTACCATTGGCCAATAAACTTTTAGCAGCATACCATTCTGCTTCCTCATTGAAGTTCGTGTATTTCGAATCGATGCATTGATTGAAAGCACTGACTGCACTCGTGAATTCTTTTAGGTTATAATAACAAAGTCCTGCGTAGAAATTTGCATTCACATCATCCGGATATGTTTCAAGAATAACTTGGAATCGAGAAAGTGCCTTTTTGTTTTGTCCTTTAGAGAATAGTTCCATTGTTTTACTTACGTATTCAATGTAGGGAATGTCGACATTTTTCCATTCAGTTGCTTCTTCTAATTCAGTTGTTTCGCCAACATTTGCAGGAGTACCCGTTAGCACCATTTGTTTTGTAGTGATTTTGGGTTTTGACCGATATGCTCGGTAATCCAGCAACTTCATGTCATACAAGTAAATTTCCTTTCCTAATGTCGTTTCTTTAATGAGTGCAGTTTCTTTTTCAGCTTCTTCAATTTTAGTGATGGGTAAATTATCAATGACTTCCGTTTTATCCGTATTCTTCTCTTCCGTTTTTTGAATCGTAAAATCCTTGACAATCGTTTGAATCGTAATTTGTTGTTTTTTCGGAAGCTCTTGCATTGCTTCAATTTTTGCTGGAGTAACCACATCCGTTTGCTCCACTTTAATCGAACTTGATTCAGCAGTTAAGATTGTTTTTTGGTTGTCAACAGTTTTCTTGTTATTAAACAATACAATACTTGTAATGATTCCAACTACCAGAATAGCTGTCCCCCAGATGTATAATTTTGATGTTGATTTGAATTTCTTATCAAGTCGCTTCAAGTTTAAAGGAGCAGTACTTGGCATCGACCAACCCTCTAAAGCATCAGCATCGAAATCATTTTCGAGTGAATCTTTCTCAATCCGATGTTTCACTGCTTCGTCGGTAGTCGATCGATACAGCTCAATATCTTCACGAGATAAATTCGTTTGATATGGTTTATTTGAATTCATTGCGTTCCTCCAATCGTAATTTTAAGTTTCTTTTTCCATTTTGAATTGCACTTTTGACCTGCATCATCGTTAAGTTCAATTCATCACAAATTTGCTGATAAGACTTTTCCTTTAAATAGAAAAGTTCAATACAGCCCCGTTGTTCATCCTTTAAAAAAGGAATCACTTCTTCAAGTGCGGAAAGTTTTTGTTCATTCAGTTGTTGTTCATCATTCAAATTTTCATCCTTTACTTCCGTAAATTCGAGTGATGAGGTACTTATCCCTTTTTTGCGAAACAACATAAAACATTCATTTTTTGTCACCATGTATAACCATGACTTAAAATAACTGATTTCGTGTTTCAATAATTTATGATGAAGTCCTTCGAAAATTTGCATCGTAACATCTTCCGACTCTGTTACATTTTTCAGGTACTTCATGCATGCACCCATAACGAGGTGACCATAACGTTCATATAAAATTCCAATGCATTCAGAATGCTGCTCATTTTTATAAATGGCAACAAGCTCCTCATCGGATTTCGTGCGATATGTTTTTCGTTTAAATGAGAACATTTGATTTCTTAGATGTCATAAAAGTAATATTCCATAAAGTTGAATGAAAGTTTTTCTGAATTTAGTAATTTCAAGGCATGAAAATTTGTGTTCTTATACTATTATAATAAGGCATCCTATTTTTCATACTAATTATTTGAAACCATTCTTATGAAGAAAATAGCACTTTTAACTTCTGGTGGTGATTCACCCGGTATGAATGCAGCCATTCGTTCAATCGTAAAAACTTGTTTACACTATAATATAGTACCATTTGGAATTTATGATGGATATCAAGGAATGATTGATGGTCGTGGGAAGCAATTGGGCTATACTGATATCGATAATATTATTCAATACGGAGGGACAATTTTAGGAACGGCGCGTTGTAAAGATTTTATGACACCAGAAGGCAGGCAGAAGGCCTATCAATTTTTGAATGAGAATAAGGTGGATGGTCTAATCGTAATTGGTGGTGATGGGACATTTACAGGAGCCAATATTTTAAGTAAGGAGAATAACATTCCAATCATTGGTTTACCTGGTACTATTGACAATGATATTTATGGAACGGATTACACGATTGGTTTTGATACAGCCTTGAATACCGTAATAGAAGCAGTAGATAAAATTAGGGATACAGCCTCGAGTCATCATCGCATCTTCTTTATTGAGGTAATGGGCAGGGATGCTGGTTTTATTGCCTTACACTCGGCTATTGCATCAGGAGCAGATTCCGTTTTGATTCCAGAGGAGATCACAGATATTCCTCAATTGGTGGAAGAAATTAAAAGTCATAGTAAAGGACGAAGAAGTACCATCATAATGGTTGCTGAAGGTGACGATGAAGGTCACGCAATCGACATTTTAACGAAAGTAAAACCATATTTACCAGAATACGACTTGCGTCATTCTGTTTTGGGTCATATACAACGTGGGGGAAATCCCTCTGCGTTGGATCGCAAGATTGCAACGCGTATGGGGAATTACGCCGTAGAACTTTTAATGGAAAATAAAACAGGTTTAACAGTAGGTGTGAGAGGCGAGGACTTAGTTACTTGTCCGATTGCGGATGCAATTAAAGAACATTCCGAATTAGATTTAAACTATTTGAAGCTTCTTGAGGTGCTTCGTACCAAATAATCACACCATAAATAGAGTGTTTTACCGTTGATTTAAATCACAAGTCAGAAGTTTAAGTTAGCCATTAAGGGTGATTATGAATTTTTCTATAGTTTTTTTTCATCTTCAAAAACTATCTAATCAGTGAGTTAAGGGGGCGACTTGTATTTTTATCAAAAAAGATTGTTCAAAACACTTGTCGAACCGAAAAGAGTACATATCTTTGCACCCCGCTTACAACGGTAGACGGCTTTAAAATTGGCAAAACAACAGTAAAACTCAGACTTTAGCTTATAAGTTGACATCGAAGGTTTTTAAGTGTTAGTAGAAAAAATGAAAAAACTTTTACAAACACTTGTTTGAATAAAAAAAGTGATTACCTTTGCCCTCCCAAATCGAACGAGATATTGGGATTTAAAATGAAAAAAGTGTTTTGTCTTGGAGTCTTAAAGTCCTTAAGTCTTGAAGTCCAGCATAGTTCTTTGATAGATTG
>JAIOZF010000022.1 GCA_021740745.1 Crocinitomicaceae bacterium
GAATGGGCTTTAAACAAGCAATGCAAATCTTGGATGGTGGACGTATTTCTATTGCAGCGCTAAGTTGTGGAGTTGCACGTGGAGCGTATGAAGCTGCCTTGAAATATTCTAAAGAGCGAGAACAGTTCGGAAATCCGATTTCTAATTTCCAAGCAATCGCATTTAAGTTGGCAGATATGGCGACTCAAGTTGAAGCAGCGCAATTACTGACTTTTCAAGCAGCTTACCTTAAGAACAACAAAAAAGGATTAACGAAAGAAGGTGCGTTTGCTAAATACTATGCAAGTGAAGTAGCCGTTCATTGTGGGAACGAAGCAATGCAAATTATGGGTGGTTATGGATACACAAGAGAGTACCCGGCAGAGAAGTTTTTGAGAGATGCTAGATTGATGACAATTGGCGAAGGAACCTCTGAGATTCAAAAAATTGTAATTTCCAGAGAAATTTTAAAATAATTATTGCAGCTAAATAAATTAGTTATATATTTGCAACCCGATTTAGAAAAAAAATAACACTACAAGATATGTTGATAATTCCAGTAAAAGAAGGAGAAAATATTGAAAGAGCTCTTAAGAAGTACAAGAAAAAGTACGATAAGACGAATGTAATGAAACAGCTTAGAGGCCGTAAGGAGTTTGTTAAGCCTTCAATTACTAAGCGTCAACAAAGATTACGTGCTGTGTACAAGCAACACCTTCTTCAATCTGAAATTTAATTGAAACTTTTGTTTTAATAAAACGTTAAGGAGCCTATGGCTCCTTTTTTTATGCACGATATTTTTGACACTTATTTAAGAGTGGAAAAACGCTATTCCGATCATACGGCCGTAGCTTATCATCATGACGTGGAGCAATTCTTTCTTTTTTATGGTGAACCAGGGACTGAATTGAATAAAATAAATCATGCATCAATTCGAACATGGATTGTAGATCTGTTTGAAAAAGAAGTAAGCAGAAAGACAATTAATCGCAAACTGTCCTCATTGAGAACATATTTCAAATGGTTGAAAAAGGAAGGTGTTGCAACAGGCAACCCATTAGCAAAAGTAACAGGACCTAAAAGTGAAAAACGGTTGCCTCAATTTGCTAAGGAGTCAGAACTTAAATCAGAAAAACTAGAAGGTCTTTTTTCTGATGATTTTGATGGAGTGAGAGACCGTTTGATTTTTGAAATATTCTATCAAACAGGAATTCGATTGTCTGAGTTAATTGAGTTGAAGGATGAAAACGTCGCTAGTGACCGTATCAAGGTTTTCGGAAAAAGACAAAAGGAACGCATTATCCCAATTAGTCAAGAATTATCATTTTTAATAAATACTTATCGCTCAGGTAGAAAGCAAATGGAACTTGATTCCAATTATTTCTTTTTGTTAAATAATGGTAAGAAATTATATCCAAAGTTTGTTTACAGAAAAATTAATAATTACCTTGGTTGTGCAACGAATTTGGATAAAACCAGTCCACACGTGCTGCGACATACCTTTGCAACACATTTATTGAATAATGGAGCTGGACTTGAAACCTTGAAAGATTTATTAGGTCACGCTAATTTATCTGCAACACAGGTTTATACCCATAATTCATTTGCAAAATTGACACAAATATATTCACAAGCTCACCCACGTGGGCGCAAAAACTAAAGTCATGGACATACAAGTGCACTCAATTCATTTCACAGCAGACAAAAAGTTGATTGATTTTATAAATGAGAAAGTAGGAAAATTAGATCTTTTCTTTGAGAACATAATAGCTGGAGAAGTCTTTTTAAGAATAGATAAAAGTCAAGAAGGTGACAATAAAGTAGCAGAAGTGAAAATACTAATTCCTGGAAAGGAGCTTTTCGCTAAGAAACAGTGTAAAACATTTGAAGAGGCTACTGACTTAGCCGTTGAGGCATTGCGTAAGCAGGTTAAGAAGCATAAAGAAAAAGTAGCATAAAATTAACGAAATCAAGAAGATATGGGTAGCAAGATTTGTTACCCATATTTTTTTTCAAAAAAAATCAAAAAAACACTTGTATTAAAAGATTTCTTTCCTACATTTGCAAACCCAAAACGGGAAACACTTTAATAGTTCTTTCAATATCGAATTTAATACCAACACCGCCGGTGTAGCTCAGTTGGCCAGAGCAGCTGATTTGTAATCAGCTGGTCGGGGGTTCGAATCCCTCCACCGGCTCGGAATTGTTGGGGAGATACTCAAGTGGCTAACGAGGGCAGACTGTAAATCTGTTGGGCAACCTTCGAAGGTTCGAATCCTTCTCTCCCCACATAGTATTTAAACGAAAAAAAGCGGGAGTAGCTCAGTTGGTAGAGCGTCAGCCTTCCAAGCTGAGGGTCGCGAGTTCGAATCTCGTCTCCCGCTCTTTATTGAAAGACCTGGCCGGTGTAGCTCAGGGGTAGAGCGCTTCCTTGGTAAGGAAGAGGTCACGAGTTCAATTCTCGTCATTGGCTCGAAGAAAAAAGGATGTTTCACTCAGAAATGGGTGAAATTTGGTATATCCAAAAAGTTTGTTTTTTTATTAACTAAGTAACAAATAGAACAATGGCTAAGGAAAATTTTGATCGTTCCAAACCACACGTGAACATCGGGACTATAGGTCACGTCGATCATGGTAAAACAACATTAACAGCTGCAATCTCTAGCGTATTGTCTAGTAGAGGATTGGCTGCAGTACGTGATTTCTCTTCAATCGACAACGCGCCGGAAGAAAAAGAACGTGGTATTACTATTAACACATCTCACATTGAGTACGAAACGTTAAACCGTCACTACGCTCACGTTGACTGTCCAGGTCACGCGGATTACGTAAAGAACATGGTAACGGGAGCTGCTCAAATGGATGGTGCTATCCTTGTAGTTGCGGCTACAGATGGTCCAATGCCACAAACACGTGAGCACATCCTATTAGGTCGTCAAGTTGGTGTTCCTCGTATGGTTGTATTCATGAACAAAGTTGATATGGTTGATGATGAGGAGTTATTAGAATTAGTTGAAATGGAGATTCGCGAATTGCTTTCTTTCTACAACTATGATGGTGACAACGCGCCAGTAATCAAAGGATCTGCTTTAGGTGCATTGAATGGTGAAGACAAGTGGGTTGCTACAATCGACGAATTAATGGATGCAGTTGATACATACATCGAATTGCCTCCACGTGAAGTTGACAAGCCGTTCTTGATGCCAGTTGAAGATGTATTTACGATCACTGGTCGTGGTACAGTTGCAACGGGTCGTATCGAAACAGGTGTTATCAACTCAGGTGAATCAGTAGATATCTTAGGTATGGGTGAGGTTAAATTAACTTCAACTGTAACAGGTGTTGAGATGTTCCGTAAGATCCTTGATAGAGGTGAAGCTGGAGATAACGTTGGATTATTACTACGTGGTATTGAGAAATCTCAAATCAAGCGTGGAATGGTTATCTGTAAGCCAGGTTCAACTACTCCTCATACTGATTTCAAAGCGGAAATCTATGTATTGAAGAAAGAAGAAGGTGGACGTCACACTCCATTCCATAACAGATACCGTCCTCAATTCTATTTCCGTACAACTGACGTAACTGGAGAGATCTTACTTACAGATGGTCGTGAAATGGTTATGCCAGGTGATAACGTATCTATCAATGTTAAGTTGATTGTACCTGTAGCAATGGACAAAGGTTTACGTTTCGCTATCCGTGAAGGTGGTAGAACTGTAGGTGCTGGTCAGGTTACTGAAATCATCGCTTAATTTTATAAAGTGATATAAAATAGTAAAGGGGAGTTCGCTCCCCTTTTTATACGGGCGTAGCTCAGCTGGTAGAGTAGTGGTCTCCAAAACCATTGGTCGTGGGTTCGAATCCTACCGCCCGTGCAAAAAAAACGATAGAAGTGTCAAAAGTAAAAGAATATTTCAGCGAAACAGTGAACGAAATGGTTCACAACGTTACCTGGCCAACATGGAAGGAGCTGCAGAGCAATACTATTATTGTTGTTGTAGCATCTGTCATTATAGCATTAATCATTTTTGTAATGGATTTTGCTTTCGGTATTTCAGGTGATCCAAAAGCATTTTGGAAAGGAGCGTTAGGTTTTATTTACGGTATGTTTTAATTAATGCCAAATGGGAGATATTAAAAAACGATGGTATGTCGTTAGAGCTGTAAGTGGAAAAGAAAAAAAAGTTAAGGAATATCTTGATTTAGAGATTTCTCGCTTAAAGCTTGACGATTTTGTTTCACAAGTGCTAATTCCAACTGAGAAGGTTTTCCAAATCAGAAATGGAAAGAAAGTAAGCAAAGAAAGAGCGTACCTTCCAGGTTACGTTTTAATCGAAGCTACTTTGGCAGGTGAGGTAACGCACGTGATTAAAAGTATTCCAAACGTAATTGGGTTCTTAGGAACTGAAAAAGGTGGTGAACCTGTTCCAATGCGTTTGAGTGAAGTGAATAGAATTCTTGGTAAAGTGGATGAGTTATCTGAAACGGAAGAAGAAATGAAAATTCCATTTGTTATTGGAGAATCTGTTAAAGTTATAGACGGACCATTCAATAACTTTAGTGGGGTTATTGATGAAATAAACGAAGAGAAGAAGAAACTAAAAGTAATGGTGAAAATCTTCGGTCGTAAAAACTTGCTTGAATTAAGTTACATGCAGGTTGAAAAAGAAGTTTAATTGCTTATTAACCGTAGGAGTGAGGAAAGCGATTAAAGCTTCCCGTAAGTACTCATGTTTGACTACATAAATTGAATACAAATGGCTAAAGAAGTAGCAGCGTTGATCAAATTACAGATCAAAGGTGGTGCAGCTAACCCGTCGCCTCCAGTTGGACCAGCACTTGGTGCTAAAGGTGTTAATATTATGGAGTTCTGCAAGCAGTTTAATGCTCGTACGCAGGATAAAATGGGGAAAGTTGTACCAGTAGTTATCACTGTTTACGGTGATAAATCTTTTGATTTTGTTCTAAAAACCCCACCAGCAGCAATTCAGATTGTTGAGTACACTAAAATCAAAAAAGGATCATCTGAGCCTAACCGTGTTAAGGTTGGTTCTATTTCTTGGGATCAAGTGCGCTTAATCGCTGAAGATAAGATGCCGGATTTAAATTGTTTCACTGTAGATTCAGCTATGAGAATGGTTGCAGGTACAGCTCGAAGCATGGGAGTTACAGTTAAAGGTGGTGAGGCACCGAAAACCAAATAATTGATAAGTTATGGGAAGAGTATCTAAAAAGAGAAAAGAGGTACTAGCTAAAGTTGATTTAGCTAAACCTTACTCCTTAACTGAAGCATGTGATTTGGTTAAGGCAATTACTACCACTAAGTTTGATGCCTCTGTTGATATCAGTGTGCGTCTAGGTGTTGACCCGCGTAAAGCGAACCAGATGGTTCGTGGAACTGTGGCTTTACCTCATGGAACTGGAAAGGATGTCCGAGTACTTGTACTTTGTACACCTGATAAAGAAGCTGAGGCAAAAGCAGCAGGTGCTGATCATGTTGGTCTAGATGACTATATTGAGAAAATCAAAGGCGGTTGGACCGGGATTGATGTCATTATTACAATGCCAGCAGTGATGGGTAAGGTTGGAGCTTTAGGTCGTATTTTAGGACCAAGAGGTTTAATGCCGAATCCAAAAACTGGTACAGTAACGATGGAAGTCGGTAAAGCAGTTCAAGAAGTAAAAGCAGGTAAAATCGACTTCAAAGTTGATAAGTATGGTATCGTTCATTCATCTGTTGGAAAGGTTAGTTTCGAAGGAAACATGATCCGTGAAAACGCAAATGAATTGATCCAAACACTTGTGAAGTTAAAGCCTTCTGCTGCTAAAGGAACATATATCAAGAGTATTTACTTGAGTTCTACGATGAGCCCTGGTGTCCAAGTGGACGCAAAGTCTGTTAGTGCTTAAAACTTACGAAAATGACAAGAGAAGAAAAAGCAAAGTATATAGATGAATTAACAGCAGAATTAACTGCTTCTAATATCTTCTATTTGGCAGACACAGCGGAATTGACAGTTGAAGTAGTAAACAACCTTCGTAGAAGATGTTTCCAATCTAACATCCGCATGAAAGTAGTAAAGAATACTTTATTACAGAAAGCAATGGATCGTGTTGATGGAAAAGACTTCGGGAACTTGGGAGAAACGCTTTCAGGAGCGACTTCTATCATGTTCAGTGAGGTTGGTAATCTTCCGGCTAAATTAATTCAGGAGTTTCGTAAGAAAAACGAAAAACCAGTTCTTAAAGGTGCTTACATCGATGAAGCAGTATTTGTTGGTGATAACCAATTAGATGCATTAGCTAACTTGAAGAGCAGAGATGAATTAATCGGAGATATTATCGGTTTATTACAAAGTCCTGCAAAGAACGTTGTTTCTGGACTTACAGGTGCTGGCAGCAAAATCGCTGGTATCCTAAAAACGCTCGAAGAAAGAGCATAATTAATTATTATTTTTTGTTGAATTTTTATTAAATCAAATAAAATGGCTGATATTAAGCAAATCGCGGAAACGCTAGTTAACCTTACAGTAAAGGAAGTAAACGAATTAGCAACTATCCTTAAGGATGAGTATGGAATCGAACCAGCTGCGGCTGCTCCAGTTATGATGGCTGGTGGTGGTGCTGCTGCAGGTGAGGCTGCTGCTGAGCAAACAGAATTCACTGTAATTCTTAAAGCTGGTGGACCAAACAAATTAGCGGTAGTGAAACTTGTTAAGGAATTAACAGGAAACGGATTGAAAGAGTCTAAAGACTTAGTTGATGCTGCACCTTCTACATTGAAAGAAGCTGTTTCTAAAGACGAAGCTGAAGGACTTAAGAATGCTCTAGTTGAAGCTGGAGCTGAAGTTGAGATTAAGTAATTATCTACTTCATTTACAGGAAAGGCGTCCCGATTTTCGGGTTGCCTATTCCTGTTTTAATGTGTTAAAGACACAAAGTTAAAGTCCATTTACATAAACAAAATAGTTTGGCCTTGGCAACATCAAACAACATTTCGAAAAGAATAAATTTTGCTTCTAGCAAAAGTCATTTTGAATACCCAGATTTTTTGGATATTCAATTGAAGTCCTTCCGCGAATTTTTTCAACTGGAAACAACACCAGAGAACCGAGAAAGTGAAGGATTATACAAAGTATTCGCTGAAAACTTCCCTATTACCGATACACGGAACCAATTCGTGCTAGAGTTCTTGGATTATTTTATTGATCCACCACGCTACACAATTGAAGAATGTATTGAAAGAGGGTTGACCTACAGTGTGCCTTTGAAAGCAAAACTTAAGTTGTATTGTACGGATCCCGAACATGAGGATTTCGAGACAATTGTGCAGGATGTATATCTTGGAACGATTCCATACATGACCCCAAAAGGTTCATTCGTGGTGAACGGAGCAGAACGAGTAATCGTTTCTCAGTTACATAGATCTCCAGGCGTGTTCTTCGGACAAAGTCGCCATGCAAATGGTACAAAATTATATTCTGCGCGTGTAATTCCTTTCAAGGGTTCTTGGATTGAATTCGCTACGGATATTAACAACGTGATGTACGCATACATCGACCGTAAAAAGAAATTGCCTGTTACAACTCTTTTCCGAGCAATCGGATATGAAAGTGATAAGGATATCTTAGGAATTTTCGGTTTAGCTGATGAAGTGAAAGCTACAAAAGCAAACTTGAAGAAACTAACAGGTAGAAGACTTGCGGCACGTGTTCTAAAATCATGGATCGAAGATTTCGTGGATGAAGATACAGGTGAAGTTGTTTCTATTGAAAGAAATGAGGTGCTTTTAGACCGTGAAACGGTTCTTGAAGATGACCACATTGATCTTATTGTAGATTCAGGTGTTAAAAATGTTATCCTTCACAAAGAGGATATCAATAGCGCTGATTATTCAATCATCTACAATACACTACAAAAAGATACTTCAAACTCGGAGAAAGAAGCGGTAGAGCATATTTACCGTCAATTAAGAAATGCTGAGCCACCTGATTATGAGACGGCAAAAGGTGTTTTTGAAAAATTATTCTTCTCTGATACTCGATACGATCTTGGTGAAGTTGGACGATTCCGACTTAACAAGAAATTGAAATTAGAAGATACTGAAGAATCTCGTGTTCTTACTAAGAATGATATCATCAAAATCATTAAATATTTGATCGAGTTGATTAACTCGAAAGCAGATGTGGATGATATTGATCACTTATCAAACAGACGTGTAAGAACAGTTGGTGAACAATTGTATTCTCAATTTGGAGTTGGTTTAGCTCGTATGGCTAGAACAATTCGTGAGCGTATGAATGTTCGTGATAACGAAGTCTTCACACCTATTGATTTGATCAACGCGAAGACCTTGTCTTCAGTTATCAACTCGTTCTTTGGAACAAACCAATTGTCACAGTTTATGGACCAGACAAATCCGCTTTCTGAGGTAACTCACAAGCGTCGTTTGTCTGCACTAGGACCAGGCGGACTTTCTCGTGAAAGAGCAGGTTTCGAGGTACGTGATGTTCACTATACACACTACGGTCGTCTTTGTACGATTGAAACACCAGAAGGACCGAACATTGGTTTGATTTCTTCTCTTTGTGTATTTGCGAAGGTTAACAAACTCGGATTTATTGAAACTCCTTACCGTTCGGTAGATGCTGGTAAAGTAAACTTGGAAAAAGAACCAATTTATTTAACAGCTGAAGAAGAAGATGCGAAAATGATTGCTCAAGCAAATGCGAAGGTTGATGATAAAGGTAATTTTATTACCGATATCGTTAAAGCGCGTTTCGAAGGTGATTTCCCTGTTGTTGCTCCTGGTGACTTACATCTAATGGATGTAGGTGCGAACCAAATTGCATCAATAGCGGCCTCTTCAATTCCGTTCTTGGAACATGATGATGCTAACCGTGCCCTGATGGGATCGAACATGCAACGTCAAGCTGTTCCTTTATTAAAACCACAGTCACCAATTGTTGGTACTGGTATCGAACGTTTGGTTGCGCGTGATTCACGTGTGTTAATCAATGCGGAAGGTCCGGGTGTTGTAAAATATGTCGATGCAAATGAAATCGAGATTGCTTACGATTGGACAGATGAAGATAAAATGGTAAGTTTTGATAGTGAAGTAATTCGCTATTCATTAACGAAATTCCAAAAAACGAATCAAAGTACTTGTATCAACTTGAAGCCTATCGTTAAGAACGGCGATAGAGTTGAAAAAGGTCAAGTTCTTTGTGAAGGATACGCTACACAACAAGGTGAATTGGCTTTAGGTCAAAACTTGAAGGTAGCATTCATGCCTTGGAAAGGATACAACTTTGAGGATGCGATTGTAATTTCTGAGCGCGTTGTGCGTGACGATGTATTTACATCAATTCACATCGATGAGTATTCGTTAGAAGTACGTGATACAAAACGTGGTATGGAAGAGTTAACTGCTGATATTCCAAACGTAAGTGAGGAAGCAACAAAAGACTTGGACGAAAATGGTTTGATTCGTATCGGTGCTGAAATCAAGGAAGGAGATATCTTAATTGGTAAAATCACTCCTAAAGGTGAAACAGATCCATCGCCAGAAGAAAAGTTATTGAGAGCAATCTTCGGTGACAAAGCTGGTGATGTGAAAGATGCTTCATTGAAAGCAGGTCCATCTTTAAGAGGTGTTGTTATCGAGAAAAAATTGTTCTCTAGAGCAATTAAAGATCGTAAAGCTAAAGCTCAAGATAAACCAGTTTTGGAAAGTCTTGACTCAGATTATGACAAAGACTTCGCTGTATTAAAGGATCGTCTTGTTGACAAATTAATGATGGTTATCGGAGAACAAAAATCTTCAGGTGTATTCAATAATTTCAAGGAAGAAATCATTAAGAAAGGAACGAAGTTTACACAGAAAAACTTATTTGCAATTGATTACACTATCGTAAATCCAACTAATTGGACGGGTGACGATCACATCAATGTATTAGTTGGACGTGTGATTCATAATTTCAACATCAAAGCAAACGATTTATTAGGAACTTATAAGCGTAGAAAATTCCATATTTCAGTAGGAGATGAACTACCTGCAGGAATCGTGAAATTGGCGAAAGTTTATGTTGCTAAGAAACGTAAATTGAAAGTGGGTGATAAAATGGCGGGTCGTCACGGTAACAAAGGTATCGTTGCGAACATTGTAAGAATGGAAGATATGCCGTTCTTAGCAGATGGAACGCCAGTTGATATCGTATTAAATCCACTTGGTGTACCTTCTCGTATGAACCTTGGTCAAATCTATGAAACTGTTCTAGGTTGGGCTGGTGAAAAACTGGGAGTTAAATTCGCTACACCGATTTTTGATGGAGCACATCCATCTGAAATTGATGATTGGACGGAAAAAGCAGGAGTTCCTAAATCAGGTAAGACATACTTACATGACGGTGGTACTGGAGAGCGTTTCCACCAACCGGCAACGGTAGGTATCATTTACATGTTGAAACTATCTCACATGGTAGATGATAAAATGCATGCACGTTCAATCGGACCATACTCATTGATTACACAACAACCTCTTGGTGGTAAAGCACAGTTCGGAGGTCAGCGTTTTGGAGAAATGGAGGTATGGGCTCTTGAAGCGTTTGGAGCAGCAAATATCCTACAAGAAATCTTGACTGTGAAGTCAGATGACGTGATGGGTAGAGCGAAAGCATACGAATCAATCGTGAAAGGTGACAATACACCTGAACCTGGAATTCCAGAATCGTTCAACGTATTGTTACACGAATTGAGAGGTTTGTGTCTAAACATTTCATTGGATTAAGCAGCAAGTTGTTGAATTTTAGAAAAGAAGCATAAAAATGGCTTACAGAAAAGAAACACCAAAAAAACAAAGTGCCTTCAACAAGATAACTATTTCTTTGGCATCGCCAGAAATAATTCTTGAGCAATCAAGTGGAGAAGTACTTAAGCCAGAAACGATTAACTATCGTACATATAAGCCTGAACGTGATGGTTTGTTTTGTGAACGAATCTTCGGTCCAGTTAAAGATTACGAATGTCACTGTGGTAAATACAAAAGAATTCGATACAAAGGAATCGTTTGTGACCGTTGTGGTGTTGAAGTAACAGAAAAGAAAGTTCGTCGTGAGCGTATGGGACACATCTCTTTGGTGGTTCCTGTTGCGCACATCTGGTATTTCCGTTCTTTACCGAATAAAATCGGATATCTTCTTGGTCTTCCAACGAAGAAATTAGATCAAATAATTTATTACGAGCGTTATGTAGTTATCCAAGAAGGTATCGCTACGAACGTTGATGGTTCATCTTTAAAAAGATTGGATTTCTTAACAGAGGAAGAGTACTTGGATATCCTTGATGCTTTACCAAAAGAAAATCAATACTTGGAAGATACAGATCCGAACAAATTCATCGCCAAAATGGGTGCTGAAGCGTTGTACGATTTGTTGAAAGGATTGAACTTGGTTGAAACGTCTTACAACTTGCGTCACCAAGCAAACACTGAAACTTCTGTTCAAAGAAAGAACGAAGCATTGAAGCGTTTGCAAGTGGTTGAAGCAATGCGTGAGTCACAAGAACGTATTGAGAATCACCCAGAATGGATGATTGTTAAAGTTGTTCCAGTTATTCCACCTGAATTGCGTCCATTAGTGCCACTTGATGGTGGTCGTTTCGCAACTTCGGATTTGAATGACTTGTACCGTCGTGTGATTATACGTAACAATCGTTTGAAAAGATTGATTGAAATCAAAGCTCCTGAAGTAATCTTACGTAATGAAAAACGTATGCTTCAAGAAGCAGTTGATTCATTGTTCGATAACTCAAGAAAATCAAGTGCCGTTAAAACGGAATCAAATCGTCCATTGAAATCTCTTTCTGATTCATTGAAAGGTAAACAAGGTCGTTTCCGTCAAAACTTACTTGGAAAACGTGTGGATTATTCAGCACGTTCTGTAATTGTTGTTGGACCAGATTTAAAGTTACACGAGTGTGGTTTGCCAAAAGATATGGCGGCTGAACTTTACAAACCGTTTATCATTCGTAAGATGATTGAACGTGGTATCGTGAAAACAGTAAAATCTGCGAAGAAAATTGTTGACAGAAAAGAACCAGTTGTTTGGGATATCTTAGAAAATGTATTGAAAGGTCACCCAGTTCTTTTGAACCGTGCCCCTACTTTGCACAGACTTGGTATTCAAGCATTCCAACCGAAATTAATTGAAGGAAAAGCAATTCGTTTGCACCCGTTGGTAACAACAGCCTTCAATGCCGATTTCGATGGTGACCAGATGGCCGTGCATTTACCATTAGGTAATGCCGCAATTTTGGAAGCTCAATTGTTGATGCTTGCATCTCAAAATATTTTGAATCCTGCAAATGGAGCGCCGATCGCTGTACCTTCTCAAGACATGGTTCTTGGATTGTATTACATCACGAAAGGTAAAAAAGGAACAAAGGATGAAGTTGTGAAAGGTGAAGGTGGAATTTTCTACTCTCCTGAAGAAGTAATCATCGCTTTGAACGAAAAACAATTGGATTTACATGCTCACATTAAAGTTCGTTCTTACGACTTAAATAAAGAGGGTGAACCAGAATTGATGATGATTGATACAACTTGTGGACGTGTGCTTTTCAATGAGCGTGTTCCTCGTGAAGTTGGTTTCATCAATGATGTATTAACGAAAAAAGCATTACGTGACATTATCGGTCATGTATTGAAAGTTGCCGGAACGTCTCGTGCCGCACAATTCCTAGATGATATCAAAGAATTAGGTTACGAAATGGCCTTCAGAGGTGGTCTTTCTTTCAACTTGGATGATATCATCATTCCAAAGGAAAAAGAAGAGCTAGTATTGAAAGCTGAAAATGACGTGAAGGAAGTGATGATGAACTATAACATGGGTCTTATCACTAACAACGAAAGATATAACCAAATCATTGATATCTGGACGCATACGAATTCGCGTTTGACACATACATTGATGGAGCAATTGAAAAGTGACCGCCAAGGTTTCAACTCAATCTACATGATGTTTGATTCAGGAGCCCGTGGTTCGAAAGAACAAATTCGTCAGTTGTCTGGTATGCGTGGTTTGATGGCGAAACCTCAGAAATCTGGTGCGTCTTCTCAAGAAATTATTGAAAACCCAATCCTTTCTAACTTTAAGGAAGGTCTTTCAATCCTTGAATACTTTATCTCTACTCACGGTGCTCGTAAAGGTCTTGCCGATACAGCCTTGAAAACAGCCGATGCGGGTTACCTAACTCGTCGTTTGGTGGATGTTGCTCAAGACGTGGTGATTAACACAGATGACTGTGGAACATTAAGAGGTATCGTTGCAACTTCATTGAAGAAAAATGACGAAATCGTTGAGCCATTGTTCGACAGAATCGTTGGTCGTACTTCAGTGCATGATGTTTACCACCCTGATAGTGATGTAATCATTGTTGAAGCAGGTGAATTGATCTCTGAAGAAGTAGCACACGTTATTGACAAAGCTGGAATCGAAGAAGTTGAAATTCGTTCAGTTCTTACTTGTGAAATGAGAAGAGGTGTATGTTCAAAATGTTATGGACGTAACCTTGCTACACATAGAAAGGCTGCACTTGGGGATGCTGTTGGTGTAATTGCTGCACAATCAATTGGTGAACCAGGAACACAGTTGACGTTGCGTACATTCCACGTTGGGGGTACTGCATCGAATACAACGGATGTATCTGATATGAAAGCGAAAGCTTCTGGTAGCTTAGAAATTGATGAACTTCGTACAATTGAACGTACAAATGCAGATGGTTCTAAGAAAATCGTTGTGGTTGGTCGTTCAGCTGAGATGAAAATCACTGATGAGAAAACTGGTATCGTTGTAATGAACGCAAACATTCCTTACGGTTCTGAATTGGTTATTGAAAATAATATCAAAATCAAAAAAGGAGACGTAATTTGTAAGTGGGATCCATACAACGCGGTTATCGTGTCTGAGGTTGCAGGTAAAGTAGTATTTGATAGTATTGTTGAAGGTGTTACTTACCGTGAAGAAGTCGATGAGCAAACTGGATTTACTGAAAAAGTAATTACAGAATCTAGAGATAAAAAGAAAAATCCGGCAATTCACATTATTGATGCGAAAACAAAGGCTGTTTTAAGAGAATACTCTTTGCCAGTTGATGCGCATATTTCTGTGAATGAAGGTGATAAAATTGAAGCTGGTGAAATCTTGGTTAAAATACCAAGAGTTGCAGGAAAAACTGGGGATATTACAGGTGGTCTTCCACGTGTTACCGAGTTATTCGAAGCACGTAACCCTTCAAACCCTGCTGTTGTTTCTGAAATTGATGGTATTGCTGAATTTGGTAAAATCAAACGTGGTAACCGTGAAATTCAAATTACATCTAAAACAGGTGAAGTTCGCAAGTATTTAGTTTCATTGTCTAAGCATATCTTAGTACAAGAAAACGACTTTATTCGTGCTGGACAGCCATTATCTGATGGTGCTATTACACCAAATGATATCTTGAACATTGAAGGACCAACGAAAGTACAAGAGTATATCGTTAACGAAATTCAAGAGGTATACCGTTTACAAGGTGTGAAAATTAATGACAAACATTTCGAAGTTATCGTTCGTCAAATGATGTTAAAAGCAGAAATTTTAGATGCTGGAGATACGCGCTTCTTAGAAGGACAATCTGTTCACAAAGCAGATATCATGGAAGAGAATGATGCGATATTTGGAATGAAGGTAGTTGTTGAGGCTGGTGATTCTCCATCGCTTAAAGCAGGTCAAATTGTATCAGCAAGAAGATTACGTGACGAAAATTCACAATTGAAGCGTTCTGATAAAAACTTGGTTGAAGCAAGAGATGCAGTTCCTGCAACGTCAACACCATTGTTGCAAGGTATCACACGTGCTTCATTACAGACTCAATCATTCATTTCTGCTGCTTCCTTCCAGGAAACAACGAAAGTGTTAAACGAAGCTGCGATTTCAGGTAAAGAAGATCATTTATTAGGTCTGAAAGAAAATGTAATCGTTGGACATTTAATTCCAGCTGGAACTGGTGTTCGTGCTTTCCAAACACGCATCGTTGCATCAAAAGAAGCATACGAAGAATTAGTTGAAAATAAATAATTCAGGTTTTTCTGAATGGAAAGGGAGGGGCTTAGCTTCTCCCTTTTTTGTTTTCTTAACATTTTGGAAATAAAAAAATCGTACCTTCGCTGCATAAGAATGCATTATGGAAAACCAAAATCAGAATGAAAATCAAATGAACATCGAGCTTTCGGAAGAAACTGCTTTGGGTGTTTACAGTAATTTAGCAATCATTACACATTCTCCTGCTGAGTTTGTTTGTGATTTCGTTCAAATCATGCCTGGTATGCCTAAAGGTAAAGTCCGTTCTCGTATAATCATGACACCTGAAAATGCAAAACGTTTCATGAAGGCGTTAATTGATAACGTTCAGAAATACGAACAAAATTTTGGAGCAATCAATGATGGTGATTTACCCAATATGCCTCCAATGAATTTTGGCACACCAAACACAATGGCATAAGACTAAATGAAATTGCTAGCATACATATTTTCTATTTATTTTCTCTTGTTGTCGCTTGCGCCCAACATGCAGGGAGTAGAATATGTGAAGCTAGCTGGTTTGATTGAACATTATGAGGAACACCAATCTGATGGTCGCGCTTATGCCGGTTTTCTCGACTTTTTGACAGATCATTACGCAACGAATAAACATTATGAGCACGAACATGAACACATGCCCTTTAAATCGCATATTGTTCAAGGTATGATGTTGGTATGTTCATTTCAAGTTCCAGTAACAATCGTTTTAGAAAAACAATTTGTTTCACCTGAATCTAAGGTGAGAATACAAAAATCTAGCTCTCACTCCCTGAAAGCTGTCGATTCCAAATGGAATCCCCCACGAATGGCTTAATGTAAGAACTTCCTTGGATCATCGTGATCCATTGTTTTACATTAATGCATTTTCCTATGTTGAATAAAATCATTCATTGGTCAATTTCCAATAAGTTAATTGTTGGAATTATGACACTGGGACTAATTACTTGGGGTGTTTTTTCATTGAAAAACCTACCGATTGATGCAGTTCCAGATATTACAAATAATCAAGTACAAATAGTTACCTCTGCGCCTTCCTCGGGAGCAGAAGATATTGAGCGATTCGTAACATTTCCGGTCGAACAAACCATGGCTACGATTCCAGGTATTGAGGAAATTAGATCCTTCAGCCGTTTTGGGTTAAGCGTTGTTACGGTAGTTTTCAATGAGGAAACAGATATCTATTGGGCAAGACAACAAGTAGCTGAACGATTGTCTGAGGCAAAAAACCAAATACCAGCTGGTTTTGGTGAACCTTCTATGGCGCCGTTAAGCACTGGATTAGGTGAAATTTACCAATACATTGTAAAGCCTAAGAAAGGCTATGAACAAAAGTTTAATCCAACTGAATTAAGAACCATTCAAGATTGGATGATCCGACGTCAATTATTAGGTGTTGAAGGAGTAGCTGACGTAAGTGGATTTGGTGGAAACCTTAAACAGTATGAGATCGCAATTGACTTAGTCCGACTTAAAGGATTCGGGTTGAACGTGAGCGATGTGTTTAGAGCGGTTGAACAAAACAACGAAAATACGGGCGGTGCTTACATTGAACGTAATTCATCGACGACATATATTCGAACAGTTGGTTTGATGAAGTCGATAGAAGATATCGAACAAACAATCATTTCTCAAAGTTCTGTTGGTACTCCCATTTTAGTGCGTGATGTTGCGCAAGTTCAAATTGGCAAAGCGGTTCGCTATGGTGCATTAACATTCAATGCAGAAGGAGAAGCCGTTGGTGGAATTGTTATGATGCTAAAAGGTGCAAATTCATCCAAAGTGATTGAATTGGTGAAGGAGCGAATGGAACAAATCAAAAGTACATTGCCTCCAGGGGTTGAGATTAAAGTGTATTTAGACAGAACGAAATTGGTGAACAATGCTATTTCAACTGTTTCTAAGAATTTAATTGAAGGAGCTTTAATAGTGATTTTTGTATTGGTTCTCTTGTTAGGTAATTTCAGAGCTGGACTTATCGTTGCTTCCGTGATACCTTTAGCAATGTTGTTCGCTATTTCATTAATGAACGTTTTTGGTGTTTCAGGAAATCTAATGAGTCTTGGGGCATTAGACTTCGGATTAATCATTGATGGGGCTGTAATCATTGTAGAATCTACGCTTCATTTCCTATATCATCGCGGAAATCAAAACCTCAATCAACAGCAAATGGACTCACAAGTTTATAATTCGGCATCAAAATTTGCTAAAAGTGCAGTTTTTGGTCAAATAATTATCCTTGTGGTTTACCTTCCTCTGCTAGCATTAATAGGAATTGAAGGAAAAATGTTTAAACCAATGGCACAGACAGTTATGTTTGCTGTAATTGGAGCCTTGATTCTTTCATTGACTTATGTGCCGATGATTTCTTCTTTGGTGTTAAGCAAGAAAATCAAAGTTCGCGAAACGATTTCAGATAAAATTGTGAAGTTGGTAAAACGAATTTACATGCCGATTTTAAATGCTTTCTTGAGAAGACAAAAAACAGTTTTGGCAGGATTAGGAGCATTGATTGTCATCAGTATTTTCCTATTCTCACGCTTAGGTGCAGAATTTATTCCATCCTTGGATGAAGGCGATTTCGCTGTCGAAACAAGACTGATTACAGGGACTAGCTTAACAAAAACAATCGAAGCAACTTCAAAGGTTTCAGATGTCTTGCTTAAAAACTTCCCTGAAGTGAAAGAAGTAGTTGGGAAAATCGGAACCGCAGAAATTCCAACAGATCCAATGCCAATGGAGGCGTGTGACCTTATGGTAATTTTAAAGGATAAGGACGAATGGACTTCTGCCTCGACTAAAGAGGAGTTAGCTGAAAAAATGCAAAAGACATTAGAAAACAATGTTCCTGGGGTATCCTTTGGATTCTTGCAACCTATCCAAATGCGATTCAATGAGTTAATGACTGGCGCAAAACAAGATGTTGTTGTAAAAATATATGGTGAGGATTTAGATAAATTGAGTCATTATGCAGGTCAAATCGGGACGCTTTCTACTAAAATTGAAGGAGTACAGGATGTGTACGTCGAAGAAGTAACAGGTTTACCTCAAATGATTGTCTCTTATAATCGCGAAGCTTTGTCGAAATATAACATCAGTATAGATGAAGTAAATAGATCGATAAACATCAGTTTTGCGGGTCAAGCTGCAGGGTTGATTTTCGAAGGTGAAAAGCGGTTTGATTTAGTGGTTAAATTAGACTCGACAAATCGCCAATCGATGGAAGATTTGAAAACGATTACTGTTACTTCTCCACTCGGCGTTCAGGTACCTTTGGAGCA
Organism: Crocinitomicaceae bacterium; assembly: GCA_021740745.1. Taxonomy (GTDB): domain Bacteria; phylum Bacteroidota; class Bacteroidia; order Flavobacteriales_D; family Crocinitomicaceae; genus M0103. The sequence continues at coordinate 18,377 of JAIOZF010000022.1, forward strand.
ATTAGCAGATGTTAAGTTTGAAAAAGGACCAAATCAAATCCAACGTGATGATGCTAAACGACGAATCATCGTTGGTTTCAATGTAAGAGGTCGTGACGTTGAAAGTATTGTGAAAGAATTACAAGCGAAAATCGCAGGTAACGTTCATTTTGAGCCAGGATATTTTCCTACTTACGGTGGTACGTTTAAAAATCTTGAAAATGCACGAAATCGTTTGGCAATTGCAGTGCCAGTAGCACTCTTTATGATTTTCTTTTTGCTGTATTTGACCTTTCAATCGCTTAAACAGGCAGCCTTAATTTTTTCTGCAATACCGTTGGCAGCATTAGGTGGGATTCTAGCCTTATGGTCAAGAGGAATGCCATTTTCTATTTCAGCTGGGGTTGGTTTTATCGCATTGTTTGGTGTCGCCGTCTTAAATGGTATCGTATTGATTTCAGAATTCAATTCATTGAAAAAAGAAGGGTATACCAATAGATTGCGTATTGTCTTAATGGGAACAAGAGTTCGTTTACGTCCCGTAATGCTTACAGCCTTGGTGGCTTCTTTGGGATTTTTACCAATGGCACTTTCCCATGGAAGTGGTGCTGAAGTTCAAAAACCATTAGCAACTGTTGTAATCGGAGGTTTGATAACAGCTACAATTTTAACGCTGTTTGTTTTACCTATTTTCTATTTATTCTCAGAGCGAAAAATGAAAGTCAAAAAAAGAAAATCCATGGTGATGACACTTTTATTCATGTTGTCATTTAGTTTGTTCGGTCAATCCCCTCAAATTGTTTCACTGGAGCAGTGCTTGTCCATGGCGAAAGAAAACAATCCTTCCTTAAAAGCTGCTGAAATGCAAATTCAAAAGGAAGTGATGATTGGAAAAAGCATGGCTGAAATGCCTAAGACAACTGTCACAGGAATGATGGGTCAATACAATTCTTATTATTCCAAGGATAATAACGTAACAGTGTCGCAAAGCATCCCTTTTCCAACTGTGTTTGTTAAAGAGCGAGAATTAGGTCAAGTCAGATCCGACCAGGCGAAAGTAGTTTTGTTTTCAACTTGGAAGGAACTAGCATTGCAAATCGAATCGACGTATGAATCAATTGTTCTTTTGAAGAACAAAGAATTACTCTTGAAAAGACAAGATTCACTTTATACGGAATTGGATAAACGCTATGCAATTAAATATGAACTGAAAGACGTGAATCACTTGGATGCTGTGCTTGTTAGTTCGAAGAAAAAGGAAGTTCAAAATGCGCTACTAATGAATGCACAAGAAATTGTAAATCTAGAACGACAATTAATGTTCTTGACAGGCGCTTCATCAAGTCTATCAGCAGATAATTCGAGTCAGTCAAGTTTGATGTTTGTTGACAAGAAAGATTCAAGTGTTTTTACAGCGCATCCGCAACAGCAGTATTTTCAAACGCAACGGATCATTTTGGAAAAGCAGAAAGAGGTTTTGTTGGCAAGAACACTTCCCGATATTACTATTGGGTATGTAAATCAAACATTAGTGGGAGTGCATTCAGTTGATGCATCTACGGATAAATTTTTTGATCAATCAAGTCGTTTTCAAGCTGGTCAAGTTGGATTGCAAATTCCTTTATTTTTTGGTGCATCTAGAAAAAAATCGCAGGTGCTAACAAATGAGTTGGATCAAAATGAACTAAACGGGAATTATGCTATGCAAGAATTGCAAAGTACTTATTTGAGTTTATTAGGCAAGTACGCTAGCTTATTGGAATCCTTAAACATGTATGATTCGCAATTAATTCCGCAAACCAAGATCATGAATGATCAAGGAAAAATAATGCTTGAAAGTGGAGAAATATCAATGGTAGAATTTTTACAGACCAAGCAAGCGATTATAGACATTGAAATGAATTATATAAACCTTAAGAGTGAAATCAATACGACTGTTCATCAGTTGAATTGGTTCGTTCAAAATGAAAATTAGAAATTATGAGAACTAACATAAAAAGCTTCCTATTATGTCTTCCCTTGCTTTTCGCTTGTGGAGCAGAGGAAACAGTCGTAGAAGAAAAGGCAAGCGCTGCAATAACTTCTGTTTCGTTGAATAAAGAACAAATTCAAAGTGCTGGAATTACAGAAGGTAAACCAGTTAAACAACTCATTGGTTTAACAATTTATGCGAATGGTACAATTGAAGTGCCACCACAAAATAAAACCGTGATTTCAGTACCATTTGGTGGATTTGTTAAATCGCTGGAAGTTTTGGACGGAATGTATGTGAAAACAGGACAAAAATTGATTTCAATTGAACATCCTGAGTTAATTCAATTGCAACAAGATTATCTTGAAGTAATTGGAAATATTGAATACTTGGAAGCAGAATACGAGCGACAAAAATCACTTGTACAACAAGATGCTGGAAGCATGAAGGCAATGCAATTGGCGAAGTCTCAATATACAGCCGCAACTGCAAAGAAGAGCGGTTTGAAAGCAAAGTTAGATATGGCAGGAGTAAATATGAAGCAACTAAATGCGGGTAATTTACAGCGCTATATTTCAATTGATTCGCCTTTTGATGGCGTTGTGACAAAAGTTGCAGTGAATGTAGGTGCTTATGCTGATCCTATGGAGCATTTATTAGAGATTATAGATCTAGAACATGCCCATGCAGAAGTAACGGCATTTGAAAAAGACATCAAGCATCTAAAAATTGGTCAAAAGGTTAACCTAAAATTCTCTGACGAAGATAAAATGATTGAAGCCTCTATCTTTTTAATAGGAAAGGAAATTGGTAAAGACAGAACTGTGAAGGTTCATTGTCATTTAAATAAGGAAAATTCGTCAATTGCACCTGGAGCATATTTCAAAGCATCGATTTATACTGGTGCTTCGGAGCGGTTTTGCATTCCTTCAGAAGCAATTGTAGAAATGAATGGGAAAAATGTCGTATTCTTCAGTGAAAAAGAAAGTGGTAATTTGACAACTTATTCTCCAGAAGAAGTAACAATTACTGCAATTGAAAGTGGTAATTCTGCAATAGAATTTAAAAATCCAACTAGAACCTACGATAATACGTTAGTATTGCATGGAGCTTACGATATCATGTCTGCAATATTAATACAAGGAGAAGAATAATTTTTTATAACTAACAAACCATAACAACATGAAAACAAATTCAATTTTATTTATCGCTTTCATTTCATTTACTGTTTTGATGGCAGCACCAAGTTGCAAGAAGAATAAAAATTGTGGTGAAACAAACATCAGCTCTGCAGGTGGAGATGATAGTCACAATTTTGGACAAAACTGTATGAGCTGTCATAAAATTGATGGCGAAGGTGAGGGCTGCTTTGTGGTAGCAGGAAGTGTGAGTAATACAGCACTTACAAATCCTTTAACATCAGGAACGGTTAGGTTATACACGCAGGCAAATGGTGGTGGGATATTAAAACACACCATACAAATTGATTCGAAAGGTAATTTCCATACAACAGACAATATTGATTTTACTGGATTATATGCTGCGGTTACAGGTCCATCTGGAACAACTCAATATATGAGTTCTTCTTTGTCTTCAGGGGCTTGTAATTCTTGTCATGGATCATCTACCTCAAAATTATGGGGGAATTAATCAAGCGCTTAAACGTAAATTATGAAACAAAACCACATTCAAACCGAAGTTGACGCTTGGTATTTGTACAAGAAACTCTATGAAAATGAGGAAGATGAGCTTGTTGCTGATATCTTTCTGCAAATGAGTGAAATTGAAAAGAGTCACGCTGTTGCTTTCGCAGAGAAAGAAAAGTTGGATTTTAATCAATTTTGCAATCCCTCTTGGAGAGCAAAAACCATCAATGCGATAGGTAAAGTTTTTGGATATGATTATGTATTAGGATCTTTATTGGATACCGAGAAAAGTCTATCAAATGCCATCGTTAAACAAAAGACGAAAAACAAAATAAAGTTAGAAGGGAATGAGGACTCACACGTTCAAATTCTTCGTTCAATTTTAGACAACGATTCAAAAATTGCTGGGTCACAATTGGCGCGCTTTGAAAAAAGACATCGCTCCGTTGGAGGAAATGCAATTCGTGCCGCTGTATTAGGCGGTAATGATGGACTAGTTTCAAACTTTAGTCTTGTGATGGGAATTGCTGGTGCTACCGCAAATCAAGCAGGAGTTCTTTTAGCAGGATTAGCAGGTTTACTAGCAGGAGCATTGTCAATGGCCTTAGGAGAATGGATCTCAGTTAAAAGTTCACAAGAGTTGTATGAAAATCAAATGCAACTAGAAATGGATGAGTTGGAAACAAATCCAGAAGGCGAGAAGAAGGAATTAAAGCTTATTTATATGGCAAAAGGGATTCCTGAAGATCAAGCTCTTGAAATTGTTGAAGAGTTGATGAAGGATAAAAACCTTGCACATCAAGTTTTAGTAAAAGAAGAGTTGGGAATCAATTCCGAAGAACTAAAAGGTTCAGCAATGGAAGCAGCGATTTCATCCTTCATTTTGTTTGGAATTGGTGCTGTAATTCCTGTTTTGCCTTTCATGTTTACGGATGGAGTAAGAGCAATTGTTCTAAGCACTGTGTTTAGCGCTCTTGGTTTGTTTATGATTGGAGCTGCAATTACCTTATTTACAGGTAAGAATGTTTGGTTCTCGGGATTTCGACAAGTTTTTTTCGGTTTAGCTGCTGCAGCTATAACTTTTGGAATTGGGAAACTCATTGGAGTTTCTTTAGCAGGATAAACAGTAATTTTTTTTTAATAATTTAAAACAAAACGTATGAATCAAGCACATTTACATTTGATGGTGAATCACCTTCCCATCATTTTCCCAATCGTTGGAACGATTGTATTAATTGGTGGTTTTATGTTGCGATCTGAAATCATTAAGCGAGTTGCCTACACAATTTTCATTTTTGGCGCAATCGCAACTTTCCCAGCATTTTTATCTGGAGAAGGGGCTGAAGAAGTAGTTGAAAACTTACCCGGTGTTAGCGAGTCATTTATAGAACCGCATGAGGATATTGCGAAGATTTTTGCATTACTAAGCTATATGCTTGGAGCCTTTTCAATTTTAGCCTTATGGTCCAATTGGCAACAAAAGAGCTTTAAAGGAATTGTAAGTATGGTGGTATTAATCTTGTCAATTGTTGTGTTGTATTTTGGAAAAGTTACAGGTACAAGTGGTGGGGAAATTCGTCACACTGAAATTCGCGCGAATCAAGCGCCAGGAAATCAACCTTTGAATGGAGTGGATGCAAATTCAACTCAGGTGGAGGAAGATGAGGATTAATAGTCCAATTTTAGTTATACACGAACGCGGTAGAATTTTCTTCCGCGTTTTTTATTTAAAGAAAATCTCTTTTGTCCAAACTTGCTTGTTTCCGCAACTGTCAACGACAATGAGTTCAAGTTTATGTTTTCCAAGCATTCCTTGAGGTCGGTCAAAAAATAAATAATCTCCCTTTGATTCATATTCAAGGACTTGCCATTTTCCGTCTATGAATAAGTCATAATCCACTAATTCGGTTTGGTTTTCCTTGACTTTCCATGTTAAACGAGACTTCGTTATCTCAATTTCAGTACCTGTGAAATTTAATGGAATTAAACTGGGAGCAATTGTATCTCGCTTGATTTGAAAAGTTCCTAAATGACTTGATTTTGCACTGAACCAATTTCCTTCAAACGATGTTTTAAGTGGCCGCACCTTTCCACCAGCTGCTGTGACTGAAATGTAGTAGGTTGAAAGATTGGTCAGTCCTTTTTTAATGGGCAGCTTGACAGTAATGGGAAATTGGATGGGTTGTGAAGGATCGCCCAGACTAATTGTTCCCTTTGTCGATAGATTTTTAAGCGTCGGTTCGTAAAATGTATGATGAGCAACATAAAATTCCACTTGTTCACTTTTAATATGATAACTTGAATCTGGATGAAAGTACTTCCAATTGGGGAAAATAGTTTCAGTGGTATTCATTGGTCCATCACTCACTTTTAATGTGAATTTTAATTCGGCAGCATTGTTTTTTGTATCAAGCGCTTTAAATGCAATAGGGAAACTATCCCGAGGGGAAATAGGGAGTACACCCTGATTTTTTGTCGGATAAATTTCTAAGGGATTATGCTTTGTTCTATACGACTTATGAAATTTCCGTTTAGCGACAGAATATTCTTTAAAATCCTTGTGATTGTTGACATAACGCGAATTTTCAAATGAGATTTGATTGATGCGTTGCTGAAATAAAGTATCCTTTCCAACACGGAGTGAACTCGAATATAAACCACAAACGTTCGGCGCACCATCGAAGAAATCAACCACTTCAAAAGCGAAACCAATTCCACCGTGAGTAGAACAGTAATCGGATGGCACTTGTAACAAATCGCCACCGATGTAATAGCCAAACTTTCCTTTTGTGACTGTTTTTATGAATGATTTATTGGGTATTTGATATCCATCCTCAGTAAGCGCATAAACTTTTAGTCCTTTAATTTCAGGCGCTTTTGTATCTGCGACTTGAAATCCGTATACCAATGGATTTAAACCCATTTCTGTCTTTGTGTCGCGCAATTCAAAATGCAGATGCGGAGCTGTCGATCCCCCTGTATTTCCTGATAGAGCAATTACCTCACCTCGTTTAACAGGAAGATCTTTTGGCGTAAAATAGATGTCGACCTCAAAATTCTCTTCTTTTGTTTGAGTGAGTTTTGTCAACGAATCAAGTCGCCCTATAAGTGTTGAGCAATGAGCATATACACTTGTTATTCCATTTGGGTGATCAATATAGACTGCTTTTCCGTAACCATAAGGTGAAATTTTTATGCGAGATACAAATCCCTCTTCAATGGCATATAGTTTTAAGCCTTCTGCACCATTGGTTTTAAAATCGACTCCCATGTGAAAATGATTGGGTCTCAATTCACCAAAATTTGCAGCAAGAACTAATGGTATATCTAAGGGTGGATGATAGTTTTGTTGATCGTTTTTTTGAGCAACTATTGTGAAAGAATAAACAAAAAAGGAAAAAAAGAAAAGGCTTTTAAACATTTATCAAAAATACGCTTTTGAAAAAAATATTACAAGAATGGACTAAAAAAGTTGTCCATGTTGCGTACAATAGTAACTTTGTAAAAAGTCGTATCCAATGACAGAAAAAATTCAGCAAATCATCGATGATATTCGCCTTAAAATGGCGGGTTTGGATCATCAATTGAAAGATGTTCGTGCAAACAATGCAGTGCTTCAGGCTGAATTAAACGAAAGCAATATTCAATTAGAAAAGAGTAAAAAGGAAGGTGAAAGCCTTGTTGATGCTATAAATGAATTGAAAGTTGCGTTGGAAGCGGCCAATAATCAAGTTGTTGAGGTTGATCGTCCAGCTCAAGGTAGAAGAGACGATGAAATCGATGAACTGGTAAAAGAAATAGAATACTGTATAAGTCAGTTAAAGAAATAACGAATGAGTAAGTTGTCCCTTAAAGTAGTTGTTGCTGGAAGAACCTATCCACTTACGGTGAATCCGGGTGAAGAAGCCAAAGTAACGAAGGCCGCAGAGGATATTAATAGAGCAATTAAATCGCTCCAAGACAATTATGCCGTGAAAGATATGCAAGATTTGCTAGCGATGACCGCTTTGCAATTAGCAACACGTTCTACTCAAGTTGTAGGAGCAACTCCTGCGCAAGCTGATTACAGTGACATTGAAAATGAATTAGAGATTCTCTCTAGTGAATTCGATGCACTGAAGTAAAATTCTATTTATCCCAGATTTATCGCCTTACAGACTTGTAAATTGTTTTATTTAATTTACAAACTATGTTAATAGGCATTTTAATTGGTTTAGTTGGTGGCGGAGCAGGTGTTTTCGTGCTTCAAAACGTTATTCTTAAGAGTAAAAGAGACCAGATTATTCGCGAAGCTGAATCAGAAGGTGAAAACATCAAAAAAGAAAAAATTCTTCAAGCCAAAGAGAAGTTCTTCAAATTAAAAGAAGAACACGAAACGGTAGTGAAAGAAAAAGAACGTCGCGTACAATCTGCAGAGGACAGAGCGAAAGCGAGTGAAAAAACACTTTCTAGAAAAATTGAAGAAGTTGGCAGAAAAGAGAGTGATTTGGAAAAAAATCAACAAGAGCTTGAGTTAAAAGTTCAAGCATTTGATTTGAAGCACCAAGAATTAGAGAAAATTCAAGAGAAACGCGTTGCTGAATTATCAAAAATCAGCGGGATGTCGCCTGATGAGGCGAAGAATCATTTGATGGAAGCATTGAAAGATGAAGCGCGCACTGGAGCAATGACGCATATCAAAGAAATCACGGAAGAAGCAAAATTGAATGCGAATCGCGAAGCGAAGAAAATTGTCATTCAAACGATTCAACGTGTTGCTACTGAGCACGCAGTTGAAAATGCAGTGTCTGTATTCAATATCGAATCGGATGAGGTGAAAGGTCGAATCATAGGTCGTGAAGGTCGTAACATTCGTGCCTTAGAAGCAGCTACAGGTGTTGAAATTATTGTAGATGATACTCCGGAAGCAATTATTTTATCATGTTTTGATCCAGTTCGTAGAGAAATCGCACGTTTGGCTTTACATCAATTGGTTTCTGATGGACGTATTCACCCGGCTAGAATTGAAGAAGTAGTCGCAAAAACAAAGAAACAACTAGAAGAAGAAATCGCAGAAACTGGTCGTAGAACATGTATGGATTTAGGTATTCATGGTTTACACCCAGAATTAACGAGAATGGTGGGTAGAATGAAATATCGTTCATCCTATGGACAGAACCTGCTTCAACACTCGAGAGAGGTTGCGAATATGTGTGCTATCATGGCAGCAGAGTTGGGACTGAACGTAAAAATCGCTAAACGAGCAGGCTTACTTCACGATATTGGTAAAGTACCTGATGAAGAACCAGAATTACCGCATGCTATATTGGGTATGAAGCTTGCTGAAAAGTATGGCGAAAAACCGGATGTTTGTAATGCTATTGGTGCTCACCACGATGAAATTGAAATGACAACGTTAATTTCTCCAATTGTTCAAGTATGTGATGCCGTTTCAGGTGCACGTCCAGGAGCGCGTAGAGAAATTGTTGAAGCATATATCAAACGAATCAAGGAATTGGAATCGTTGGCTTTGTCGTATGACGGTGTTCAAACGGCTTATGCTATTCAAGCTGGACGTGAATTGCGTGTGTTAGTAGAAGCAGAAAAAGTAACTGATTTAAAAGCGGATGAGCTTTCGTTTGCAATATCACAACGTATTCAAACTGAAATGACTTATCCGGGACAAGTGAAGGTGACTGTTATTCGTGAAAAACGTTCTGTTAACTACGCGAAATAATTAATTGCCAGTTATGATTGACAGTTTAAATAATAAGAAGGTACTTGTAACAGGAGGAGCTGGTTTTATTGGCTCTAACTTAGCAGAGGCGCTTTTAAATCTTGGTGCTGTTGTGACAGTGTTTGACAACCTGGAGACTGGAAAATTATCGAATCTGGCTGAATTCGAATCTAACCCAAATTTCACGTTTATTCAAGGAGATTTGAGAAATGTAGAAGATTGTCAAAAAGCAGTAAAAGGTATTGATGTTATTTCTCATCAAGCAGCACTTGGTTCAGTTCCAAGATCTATTGAGTTTCCGCACAATACTCATGCTGTAAATGCAACGGGATTCTTGAATATGTTACATGCCGCAAAAGAGGAAGGAATTAAACGATTTGTTTACGCAAGTTCTTCTTCGGTTTATGGTGACAGTGTAATATCTCCAAAGTTTATAGGTTCGGAAGGAAAATTATTAAGCCCTTACGCTGTTACGAAGCAATTGAACGAGAAGTATGCAAACGTTTATACTCTTTTGCATCAAATGGAAACTGTCGGTTTGCGTTACTTTAACGTTTTTGGTAATAAACAAGATCCTCATGGAGTTTACGCCGCTGCAATCCCTCGATTTCTCGAAGCTATGTTAAATGGTGGAAAAATTACTATAAATGGTGACGGTGAGCAAACTAGAGACTTTACCTACGTAAAGAATGCTGTAAAAGCAAATATTTTGGCTCTTTCTACTGATAACACTGATTGTTTTGGTAAAGTTTATAATGTTGCGTGTGGAAAGTATTTTACATTAAATTCCGTGATTAGTTCTATTCAAGACATTTTAGTTGAGCAGAATAGATTTAATCCAAAAACTATAATTGAGCATGGTCCTGATCGTATGGGTGACATAAAACACTCATTAGCTGATATTAGTGAAACGATAAATGACCTCGGATATAATGATGTATATCAATTCAATGAAGGAATAAAAGAGTATCTATCCCAAAAGGACTGATCATGTTTAAATCGATCAATTTTAAATCTGAAGTTTTAAAGAATATTATAGTTCTTACTTCAGGTACCGTAATGGCACAATTGGTCGCTTATCTCTTAACACCAGTTATTACAAGACTTTATACTCCCGATGAATCGGCAGAACTAGGATTGTTTATACGGATTGTAGGCGTAGGTGCTGCATTAGCAACCGCTCGATATGAACTTGCACTTCCTGTGACAAGGCTTGATCAACATTCTTTTCGCTTATACCGTTTTGCACTGAGGATTACATTGATAACTTCTCTAATTACACTAATTGCATTAATTTATCCTATTCTTCTTTCAGATAACATTTCTATAATGTTGTTTTATGTAGCGATTCCAATTAGTGTAGCTTTAAATGCCTTCAATAATCTTGGTACAAATTGGGCAGTAAGAATGAAACGATTTAGAATTATTTCTTATTCAAAAATGTCTAATTCTATAATATCGAATCTTTCGAAAGTCCTTTTTGGAATATTAAATTTTGGATACATAGGCTTGATTCTCGGGACAGTTATTGGTTTGGTATTTAGCGTAATTTTCTTTTTTCGTGATTTTAGATTTACAAATTCAACATTTAAGATATCTCGAAATTCTCCGCGTAATTACTTGTTAGCAAAGGAATATATTGAATTCCCAAAGATAAATTTACCACATACTTTAATGGATTTAAGTAAGGACCTTCTGATTGCTTTAATTTTGTGGGACCTCTTTGGTCAACGTGAATATGGGTTGTTTAATCACACATATCAAATGTTGCGATTGCCGCTTGTATTAATCGGTACTTCAATTGGACAAGTCTTTTTCCAACGATGCGCGGAACAAATAAACAAAGGAGAAAATGTGCTTAAAGTCGCCCAAAAATCTGTAGGAACGCTTGTTTTGTTGTCTTTGATTCCATTTGGAATAGTCTTCTTTTTTGGTTCGGATTTATTTGCCTTTGTTTTTGGTGAAACATGGAGAGAATCTGGTGAATATGCAGAAATAATGACTCCATGGTTTATGATTAATTTTATAACTTCTCCGATATCCTCTTTGCCCTTGATACTAAAAAGACAGCGTTCTTTTTTTGGTCTAGCATTGATTGGTTCAATAATGATGATTTTAACACTGTTTATTCCAAAATGGTATTTTGATGCTTCGATATTCCAAACATTGTGGTTAACAAGTATAACACAAGCTATTTATTTGATAATTGTTATCTTTATTATATTTGGATACGCTAAAAATTGGAAAAACAAATGAGTTTCCTATCCTACATTAAGTCAAAAGTAAAGAGAAGAACTACAGATAAGTTTGGACCTAAAATGCTTTCTAGACTGCAACACAATGGTGTCCAATTAAAAGATGTACGCATTTCTGAATCAACAGTATTATCCTGTCCAAAGCAACTAAATTTAGAGCATAATATTTTCATTGGACATTATAATTTCATTGAAGCTTCTAACGGGATTACAATAGAAGAAGGGGTACAAATCACTAATTATATTTCCATTTTGTCGCACAGTAGCCACATTTCAATCCGCTTGTATGGCGCAGACTATCGAAAACATAAAGAATTAATTGGTTATAAAAAGGGAATAGTTCATATTGGGAAATATAGTTTCATTGGTCCTCACGCGACAATAATGCCCGGAACAAAGATTGGAAAAGGTTGTCTAATTGCTGCCTATTCTTTTGTAAAAGGGGATTTCCCTGATTTTTCTATTATCGGAGGTAATCCAGCAAGTGTTGTTGGAACGACTAAGGATTTAGACAAGGATTACCTTGAACAGTATCCTGAATTGCAAAAATTTTATTCGGAATGGGCAGACAGATGAAAGTCATAGCTGTTGGTTTGCCTCTTTTTGCAAAAAGACTAGCTAAATCTTTAGGGAATTTTGATAAGTCAAACTCCTATACTTGGCTTAACACATATTATTCAAAAATTGACAAATTAAAAGCTCGATTTCTTATTCCACGCGCAGAATGTATTATTTCGATAAATGGGTCGATTGAGACAAGCAAGGTATTTGATTTAGCTTTGAACCGAAAAATACCCTTAATTATGATTTGGGTGGGTACTGATGTTATAACTGCAACAGCTGCTTTTAAGTCAGGTAAATATCGAAAAGATTACATTGAAAATGCGGTTCATTTTTGCGAAGTAAATTGGATTCAAGATGAATTAAAAGCAATTGGTATTAATGCAGATATCGTCAATTTTGCTTCTTTTGACAAGAAGTTTCAGCTCATGAATCCGATCAGTCAAAAGTTCACCGTTCTTACCTACATCCCTAATCAACGTTCAGAGTTCTATGGTCCAAATCTTTTTTTGAATGTGGCGAGAAGCTTTCCAGAAATAAATTTCATTATTGCCGGAACAAAGGCTGAGGAATATCAACCATTGCCTGAAAATGTAAAAGCACTTGGATGGGTGGAAGATATGGATTCGCTATATGCTGATGTGCATTTGTGTGTGCGAATCCCTGAACATGATGGTTTGTCGACTTTTATTCTTGAATCCCTTGCCAGGGGTAAGGATGTTATTTACAAATATCCATTTGATTATTGCTTGCAGGCTGGAAATGAAATGGAGTTTAAATCTGTTTTGCAAAGTAGATATTCTCTATTTCTAAATGGATTATGGGATTCGAATCGCTCTGGAGCAGAATTTATCGCTAATGAATTTAATAGTACACAAATTTTAGGTGAATTGAAAAAGAGAATAATTGAAATCACAAAAAGAGATTGAATTTGACTGAAAAAAAACACATCGTAATCGTTTGCGCAAATTTTCATCCGATGAAGCACATTGCTGCTTTTAGAATGAATGCTTTTGTGAAGTATTTCGATAAAGATCAGTTTGAAATTACTGTTATTGCATCTAGCGATAGTTCAGCAGCAAAATATGCGGAATATGAAAGTGCACGTGTTTTTTATTTAAGTGGAAGTAACTTAATAAAAATTCGAAAGCAATACCCAAGCATGCCAAAATGGAAACACCATTTGTATTCTCTCAACAATAAAATGATTCGTTTTTTCTCAAAAAGTGATTATCCAGGTTGGGTCAAATCAATTGATAATAAGCTTGAGGAATTGAATCAAGCGAAGAAGATTGACATTCTACTTACCACATTTTTCCCTATTGATACTCACATTGCAGGACTTCATTTTAAATCGAAACATACATCAACTATTTGGATTGCAGACATGCGAGACGAAATGAGTCAAAATGCCCTGATTGATAAAAAAGAGAAAGCCTATTATGTTGAAATGGAACAAAAAATAGGAGCGCATGTAGATGTTGTTACCTCTGTTAGCAAACCCATCCTTGAAGGGTTTAAAAAAAACATGGGTAAAGATAGAATCCATTATTTAGAAGTAAGAAATGGTTTTGATCATGAATTGAAAGCATTCGACCATTTTAATCCTGTTTTTACATTTACGTATGCCGGTACCTTTTATGGTAAGCGAAAACCTGACACTTTTTTTCAAGCCTTATCTGAACTAAACAAGGAGATGAAACTTCCCGCTGAATGGAAATTTCAACTTTTGGGTACACATCAGAATTTTCATATCCCAAGTGAATTAAAAGAGCATTGTAGTTTTCTTGAATCCGTAGATAATGACAAAGCAATCGATATTCTATCGCATTCGGATTGCAATGTTATGATTCACCCACCAAGTGAAGCAAAAGGAATTTTTACAGGTAAATTGTTTGACTATCTTTCGGTTTATCGTCCAGTATTAGCGCTTGTTGACAAGGAAGATGTGGCGGCTGAATTAATTAGTGAATGTCAGGCAGGTTTTAACTGTGATTTTCATGCAATTTCTGAAATTAAAGAAGCTATAATTAGTATAATTGAATTATGGTCTAAAAAACAATCCTTGGAATATCGATCTGATAAAATCAATAGTTTGCATCGTAAAGATCAAGTGAAGAAACTGGAAAACCTTCTGCTAAAGCTATAATATGAGATTTGCAGGCCTTATAAAAGAAGATTATGTTTCCGTTTTCAAAGGAAATGTGCTTTTCTTTTTATTGATTTTTTCTTTGTACGTCGGCCAAGGGATCTCCTATGGTCCCTTATGTCTTTTTCATTTGGTATTGCCACTTTATTTTCTGAATGAGCTTCGCTTAGGAAGAAACTGGAAGTTACTTTTCAACAAAGAATCTTTGCCTATTCACTTATTTTATTTGATCATCTTTGGAATTTCCTTATTGCATCCCTTAAATTATTCTTACCTGTATTATTATACATTGACTTATTTTTTGTTTTGTTTGTTATGGGTAAGGCGCGATTTTATTTCAACGAATTTAAAGGTGCTATTTTTCTTTTTTTTGCTGCTTTTTAGTTTAGATATTTTATTGGCTACTTTGGAGTTTTTAACACCGTTTCGGTATCCAATTTCTAAGTTGTCGCAATATAATCACCTGTTTGGAAGAAGTCATAACATGTTTTTAGATGGAACTGAATGTTTTAATTTAAACTATGTCTTATCTTCTCCTACCGGTTTTCACTGGAATCAGAATAACCTTGCTTTTATATTTTTGGTGGTATTTCCATTTACCTTTTTGTTTAAAAATAGATGGTGGAAGAATGGCTTAAGAACACTGCTTCTCATTCTGATTGTTTCAACTGGATCGCGATTAGGTTTTTACGCCGCAGTATTTATCTATGCCTTCCTTTGGATAGCTGAATTAAAACGGAAGGAATGGCAACAGATTATCCCAATTCTGACACTTATTTTTATTTTGACAGATGGGTACTATTTTTTTCCTACCAAGCTGATAAAAATTAAAGAAGTCGCATTGATCAGCCAAAGTGTCTTTAATGAGCGTTTTCCAGAACACTGTTATGAGAAATTGAATTCAAATGAAGCTAGAAAAGAATTGCTTTATCAGGGTAAAACGTATTTTTTTTCGAATATGTTTTCAGGAAATGGAGCTGGTGGATTTACAAAAAATATGGAAAGGTATAATCAATCAAAAGAATCAGAAAACCTTAAGGTTGTTACGAATGCACATAATTTTGTCATCGAATTGTTGGTTGATTTTGGATTATTGATTCTTGTCCCTATTTTCATGATTTTCATCAACTTAATTCGTCATTTAAAAAGTAAAAACAAAACGTATTGGCTGTTAAGTTTTCTTCTTGGAATAGGATTTATGGCAGGTTCAATTATGGTGAGTAGCCTTGTTTACTTTCTTCCTTTTTATCTTTTCTTTTTTCTCTGTTACATTGTAGTCACGGCAGAAAATGATAAGTTGATAACTGAATAAATTGTATATTCGTTCTATTCAATATGAAAGTTTTACTTCTTGCAGATATTGGTTCCTCTCATACAGAGAAATGGGCATTGGGACTAGCTTCCAAGGGTGTTGATATTGGTTTGTTTAGCTTTAATTATCCAAAAAACAAATGGTTTGAAGGTATTAATAATATCACCTTGCTTTTTCATCCAGAAGAAACAATAAAGGGGAATAAACTCACCGAAAAACTAGGTTATTTCAAGTATCTTCCCGTTTTAAAAAGAAAGATTAAAGAATTTAATCCAACAATTCTGCATGCCCATTATGCAAGTAGTTATGGACTGATCGGTGCTTTGTCTCGTTTTCAACCTTTGGTTGTTTCTGTTTGGGGTTCCGATGTGTATGATTTTCCTAAACAGGGAATAATTAATAAAATATTGTTGAAGTATACCTTGGCAAAAGCGAGTAGAATATGCTCTACTAGTCATTGTATGAAACAAGAAACATTTCATTACACAAAAAAGCAAATCAGTGTTATACCTTTTGGTATTGACGTTGCACAATTTGCTCGTGATGAAGAGAAAAATGTTTTGGAAGATCATCAAAAAGTAGTGATAGGAAATATTAAATCATTGGAAGATAAATACGGAATTGATTTGTTAATTAAAGCGTTTTATCTTTTTCTGCAAAAGCAACCTGCTATAAATTCTGAACTACTTATTGTTGGAGACGGAAATAAAAGAGAGGAATATATACAATTGACCAAAGATTTAAAAATTGAGGATAAGGTAATTTTTACAGGAAAAGTAAATCATTCAGAAATACCAACTTATCATCGCAAGATTGATATCTTTATTTGTTTGTCAAGATTAGATTCTGAAAGTTTTGGTGTTTCTTTAGTTGAAGCTATGTCTTCGAGAACTGTGGTTATTGCTTCTAAAGTCGATGGATTTAGTGAAGTTCTTGATAACACAGACAAATATGGATATTTAGTTGAGAAGAACAATCCGGAAGCCGTAACTGATTTAATTGTTGAAATTCTTGCAAATAAACAAGAAGCATTAGCAAAAACAATTGCTGCTCGTGGGCGTGTATTAGAATTGTACAATTGGGATGAAAATCTTAAATCGATGATAACTATTTACAATGAACTAGTTCAATAATCATATGGCAGTTCTACAAAAAATATTTCCTTGGACTTTATTTAGTATTGGATTAGTTTTAATAGTCCGAGATCAACTTATCGCACCGTTTATTATTCTTTCATTTATAGCTTCTTTTGGTTTCTGGAAAGTCCCAAGTTTTGATAAGAAATTGCTACCTGCTATTGGACTAATGGTTTTGTTTTGTTGGTATTTAATAGGATTGAGTTTTTCAGATAATTTAACTTACGGATGGAAAGACATTGAATCCAAACTCTCTTTCTTTTTATTTCCTTTAATACTCATCATGACTTATCGAAGTTGGGATAGCAGGATAGTTCAATTGATGAAGAATGGAATAATAGCTGGGGTGTTAATCTCAATGTTGCTATCCTTCGGTCGAGCTTTCATGTGTAAAATTAATGGTGGAGAATTATGCTTTAGAAACAACTTGTTTGGGTTCAATATGCATGCAACGTATTTGTCAGTAATTTATATTTTAAGTGTTTTTTTTGTTTTTGAACGTAAATGGGGATTCAAGAGAGAAATATTGTTAAAAATAGCATTCTTACTTGTGGCATTAGCAGGAATTTATTTTATGCGTTCATTAAGTAGCTTCGTCGCTACGGCAGTGTTGATTGGCGGTTCATTCTTGTGGTTCGTTATTAGCAATCGCAAGTGGACCTATTTAATATTAATTCCATTGGCAGTCACGGTTGGTGTTTTAACGATTAAACGCTTGCCTGCAATTTCAGGAGAAATTAATACAACAACCGCTATTTTAAAGGATTATTCTAAAGACCCAGATTCATTTATTCGACGAAAAGTGAATTGGAATGAATCCAACACCGTGAGAATTGTCGTTTGGAATTTCTCTCTTGGTATTATTGCCAATCATCCGATGGGCGTTGGAACGGGTGATGTAAAGGACCAACTCAATGCCGTTTACCGTAAAAATGGTTATACGCTTTTTGCAGAAAATCAACTTAATACCCATAATCAGTTTTTTCAAACAGGTATCGCTCTTGGTATTGGAGGAATGATTGTCTTGTTTTTGGTGATTCTTGGACCAGTATTTTTAACTTTCCGTAAACCTGATCCCATAATCTGGGTATTTGTTACATTAATATTCATAACATGTTTGTTTGAATCTTACCTTGAGCGACAAGCTGGTATAATTTTTTTCTCTTTTGTTCTTGTCTCCTTATTAGCGAATAATTTGTTTTTAAAGGAAGATAATAATTAGTATATGATGAAATTACTCATTCTAACCCAATATTATCCTCCCGAAATTGGTGCGCCACAAAACAGATTGCACGAGCTCGCTGTGCGCTTAAATGCATCTGGAATGACGATAGAGATATTGACAGCACAGCCGAATTATCCAAAGATGGAAATTTTCGAATCTCACAAAAATGGTAAGATAAAAGAAGAATTAATTGATGGAGTAAAAGTATATCGATCAGGAATTTATGTTTCGAAATCGAGTGGAATTTTATCCCGACTTTTGAACTATTTCAGCTTTGTTTTTACATCGTGGTGGCGAGGCAGAAAATTAGGTACTTACGATTTTTTGATGGTCGAATCGCCACCGTTATTTCTTGGTTATTCAGCAATGAGATTGAGTAAAAAATTAAAAGCTAAGTTAATTTTTAATGTTTCAGATTTATGGCCAGAATCCGCAGAAAAACTTGGTATTGTTACAAATAAACAATTACTTGGTTTGGCCTATCGTTTAGAAAGAAAGTGCTATGAACAATCAACACTAATTACTGGACAAACGATGGGGATAGTAAGTGATATCACAGAACGTTTTCCAAATAAAAAAGTCTATTGGTTACCAAATGGAGTAGATGTTTCGTTCTATGATCCTGAAAAGTATTCATCAAAAGGTTTTCGTGAAAAGAATGGGTTTAAAAAAGAAGATATACTCTTTTTTTATGGCGGAATTCTAGGTCATGCACAAGGATTACAAACCGTTCTCCGAGCTGCTGCTTTGTTGAAGGACCAACCACAAATTCAAATTATTTTACAAGGTACAGGTCCTGTTAAAGACGAATTGATAGCCATCCAAACTAATTTGGGATTAGATAATGTTCATTTCTTGGACCCAGTTCCAAAGAATGAAATGCCTTTTGTATTGAAAGATGTTGATGTAGCATTGGTTCCATTAAAGAAACTCGATTTATTTCTCGGTGCAATTCCTTCAAAAATATTTGAAGCCTTGGCAATGCAAAAGGCATTATTACTTGGTGTTGAAGGTGAGGCCAAATTGCATTTTATAGATAGAGCAGATGCTGGATTATATTTTGAACCAGAAAATGAACGAGATTTAGCTGACAAAATGATCACTTTAGCTAATAATGTGGAATTGATTCAGCAAAAAGGCATCAATGGCCGAAACTATGTCAAACAGCATTTCAACCGCAACAAGATTGCAGAGGATTTCATTAAAGAGATGCAAAATGCTTAACTTTGAATCCTAAATTCTGATTCCCAAATTCCAAATCGTTAGTATGATTCCTTTTTCACCACCTAGAATTGACCAGAAAGTAATTGATGAGGTAACAGCTGCTTTGCAAAGTGGTTGGATCACAACTGGTCCACGTACCAAATTGTTTGAAAAGAAAATCACTGAATATTGTGGATGCAAAACGACTGTTGCAGTAAATTCTTGGACTATGGGAATGCAGGTTTTTCTGAACTGGTGGGGAATCAAAGAAGGTGACGAGGTTATTTTACCAGCATATACCTATTGCGCAAGTGCGAATGTAATTGTCCATTCTGGAGCAAAACCAGTGATGGTAGACATTAACGCAGACGACTTTAATATTTCCGTTGTTGCTATTCGTAAAGCAATCACACCGCGAACGAAAGCAATCATAGCTGTTGATTTGGCAGGCTTTCCATGTGATTATGATAAAATCAATGCGCTTGTTCAGGAACCAGCAATTAAAAAACTATTTCAAGCAGGCAATGACTTGCAAAATCAATTGGGAAGAATCCTCGTTATTTCAGATGCTGCGCATAGTTTTGGTGCTACGATGAATGGTAAACAAACAGGATCTTTAACAGATGTCACAACTTTTTCGTTCCATGCAGTAAAGAATCTAACGACAGCAGAAGGTGGTGCCGTTTGTTTCAACTTGCCGGAAGGATTCGATCACGATGAAATATACAAAACGTTTTGTACGATGATTTTACATGGACAAAACAAGGATGCGCTGGCGAAGACACAAAAAGGAAATTGGCGTTATGACGTTGAAGAGCCAGGTTTTAAATGCAACATGACCGATTTACAGGCTGCAATTGGCTTGGTAGAATTAGATCGTTATCAAGAGAATTTAGATCGACGAAAGGCAATTTTCAATCAGTATGATGAAGCATTTAAAAAGCACGCTTGGGCAATTACACCTTTGCATACTACTGACCACAAGATTAGTTGTTACCATTTGTATCAATTGCGCATAGCAGATATCACTGAAGCACAGCGTGATTCCATTATGCAAGTAATTTTTGATCAAGATGTTTCTGTCAATGTTCATTTCTTGCCATTACCAACCCTAACGGCCTATAAAAAACGCGGCTACAAGATGGATGATTACCCTGAAACTTGGAATAAATACCACAATGAAATCTCTTTACCAGTATATTTTAATTTGACAGACGAACAAGTGAAGATTGTTGTTGCAGCGGTTGAAAAAGGAGTAAATAAAATTAAGGAATTAAGGAATTAAGGAATTAAGGAATTAAGGAATTAAGGAATTAAGGAATTAAGGAATTAAGGAATTAAGGAATTAAGGAATTAAGGAATTA
>JAIOZF010000102.1 GCA_021740745.1 Crocinitomicaceae bacterium
AATGATGTAAGTTCAAAAATCATGGGTATTTATGCGCACATGCAAGCATTGATTTTGGAGATTAAGTAGGATTTGTTAATTGTTATTGTTTAATAAACGGATTACTGCTTATGCTGGATGCATAAAACTTCATTCAAATGCGTTTTTACTTTTCATATCGATTCCATTCATTATTTATTGAAAAATATTAAGAAATTAGCTGTAATAAACGCAAGAAAGTTTGAGTATTATTATATTTCAGCTACATTTGTTATCCTCGACGAAGCCACTTTATTAATCTATGAAATTTAATTATTAATCTATTAGATTAAAAAAAAAGTTACTGCTACATGATTGGAAAATCAATTCTTAATTACGAAGTTAAGTCCCTCATAGGAGAGGGTGGAATGGGGAGTGTTTATTTGGCATCTCACATTCAGGTAAATCGCACTGTTGCTATTAAGTCATTATTGCCTCAATTTATGGCAAATCAGGAAATTAAGCAACGATTTAAAAATGAGGCATCTACACTTGCACATTTGCAGCATCCCAATATTGTTGGACTTTTTGATTACATCGAAGATGAAACGGGCATGTATTTGGTTATGGAATATGTTGAGGGCATTCCATTAGATGATTTTATCACAAATGTTACTGGTCCAATGCCAGAGGAACGCGCTGTTCCAATAATAAAAGAAATACTTGCAGCTTTTAGTTACGCCCACCAAAAAGGGATAGTTCATCGTGATATTAAACCTGCCAATATTATCATTACACAAAATGATGGTGCAAAAATTTTAGATTTTGGTATTGCTCGTTTGTTGGGTGATGGAAATCATAATTTAACAAAAACGGGGACACAAATGGGAACCGTTTTTTACATGTCACCAGAACAAGTGCAAGGGAAAAAAGTGGATATCCGATCTGATATTTATTCACTTGGTGTAACGTTTTACCAAATGTTAACGGGAGTTAATCCATACAAAGGATTAACTACTGAGTACGAAGTTTATTCTCGTATTGTTAAAGAAGATTTGCCGCCTCCCCAAGAAATCTATCCTGGAATTCCTACTTATTTATCTACTATACTAAAGAAAGCACTAGCTAAAGATCCCGATGATCGATTTCAAACGTGTGAAGAATTTTTAGGTGCACTTGAAGCGAAAGCGAATATTTCAGCACCACCTGTAGCTAAGCCGATTCAAAATCAAGTTAACCAACCTTCGAATCATCAAAAACCGATTCATAAAAAAAGCAATGGAATTGCAATTGCTGGTTTGGTTATGGGGATTCTAGGTTTGATATTATCGTTTATTCCATTTGCGAGTTTTGTTGGTTTTCTATTCTGTTTATTAGCAATCATTTTTGGTGCAAAGGGACTTTCAAATGTTCGAAAAAATCAAGAATTGAAATCGTCAAAAGGTATTTCAAATGCGGGATTGATTATTGGAATTATTGGTTTACTTATTTCTTTAATTGTAAGTATAGGTTTGATATATGTAATGAATTTTCAAGATTCAGATAACGATGGCATTATCAATACTAGAGATATGTGTCCATACGAAGAAGGAGATTACATGAATGATGGATGTCCTGTTTATGACTCTGACAATGATGGTGTTACAGATGATTATGATGAATGTGTCGATGAACCTGGATCATCTGAGAATTATGGTTGTCCATGGCCTGATTCTGATGGAGATGGTGTGATTGATAAGGACGATACATGTCCTGAAACACCTGGAGATGACCCCTATGGCTGTCCAAAAGAAGGTTCATTTGTTTTTTGGTTTGACTCAGATGAAATAGGTAATTGGGATGGTAATGTTTCCATTTATATTGATGGAGAATATGCTGGTCAAATAGACGAATGGTATAGTGATAATCCAGGTTGTGGTTCAAATGGATGTGTTACGATCACTAGGACACCCGGTTATTATCGTTGGTCAGCTCAATCGGAAAATGGATCAGAATGGGAAGGCGGTACCATTGAAATTTCAGCAAATGGATGCGGGGACCAACAGCTCTATGTATATTGATTTTATATTTTACAGAATGATTTCAAAAACAGTTAATGGTTTCGCAATTTTTATAGGATTGCTATTTCTTTTTGCACAGACGGGATTCTCTCAGCCTATTGATAAAAAGTGTAAGGAAATTTACGCGAATTACCTTGAAAAAGATTCTTTGTTGAAGGTAACTCATTTCGTTAATGATTCACTTGTTAAAGTCAACAATGACTTACATATGGCAATGAATAAATTACAAGGTCAATTAGATGCTATAGAGCGAGACGCAAAACTCATTAAAATTGGCAACCAAAAATGGGATAACGACAATTTGAAAGTTACAAGCCTTAATGATGGAACACCTATATTCTTTGCCGATACGCGTTCAAAATGGGATTCATTGTTTCGGATTGGTGAGCCAGCCTATTGTTTTCATAAAATTGATTCAACAGGTAACTACGGATACTTGTACAACTATTATGCTGTTGAATCAGGAAAATTAGCGTCAATAGGAATGCGAATTCCTACCAAAGCAGATATTAAGGAATTCATTGACTATTTAGATCTTGAAAACGCTAAGAGCGCAATGCTGTTGAAGTCGAATGATACAACTAGTGTGATTTTAACAAACTGGAAAACCAAAGGCACTGATAAGTATGGTATGAATATAAAACCATTTGGTTTCAGATTGGATGACAGCAAAGAATGGTATTTTGGTAATAAGGTTTATTATTGGTGTCAAAGCAATGAACCAAAGAAAATAGATATGATGGTCATCACTGAGATTAATGATGATCCATTTTTATTTGATAAAACAGTTGAAGAAAAGAATAGTAATTATGGACTTTTTGTCCGATGTATTAAATAATAAAAAATAAAGCGATATGAATGGTTTTAAAAAGTGTGACAATGGACATTTCTACAAAGAAGATTTAAGTGCATGTCCTTATTGTCCGGGTGGAACAGGTGCATCTAACAATGCAGGTGGAAATGATTTGAATAAAACAATTGTTGCAGGTGGAGGTAATACCTCAGCAGGTAATGACAATGCCAAAACACAGGTATTTGGAAGCCAAAGTGGAAATGATGGATCAGATCAAACAAAAGTATTCGGAAGTGGAAGTGCTGCTGCACCGGGACAACCAAAAAGAGATTTAAATAGAACATATATAGCTGGTGTAACCGATGAAGACTCAACTTCAGCAGCTGGTGGCGGAGCATCCATTGATTCTTCTCCTCGTTCAGCTAGAAGAATTGTGGGTTGGGTATTATCATATACCTTGGATCCAATGGGAGTTGATTATCGAATTTATGAAGGAAATAACTCAATTGGTCGTGAACCAGGAAACTCAATTACTATTACAAAAGACACTACAATTTCTGGTAAACATGCTAATATTTTATATAAGAAAGGCAAGTTCTATATCAAAGATGAAATGGCAGCTAATGGAACATATGTCAATGATGAAGAATTAGAAATTGAAAAAGCATATCCGTTGAATGATGGTGATGTTATTCGATTAGCGAACACAACATTCATTTTTAAATGTAGTGAGATTATTGAAAAACACTAAATCTGAAGATATGAAAAAACTAGTTGGAAAAAGTTCATTATATATGCGCTTTGTTTTATTCTTTGGAGCATTTTTTATAAGTGCTTTCGCTTCATTAGCTCAAAAAAATGAGGTAGATGTGCGTGCTATCACAACTTCAAATTATCCTGAAGTAAAAGGGAAATTATGGGTACGTGATCCAGAAGGAATAAAAACAGAGGGAATTCAATTTTATGAAGACGATCGGCTTGTTAAGGTGAATTTCGAATCCTTTAAAAAAGTAGATTCTGTCTTGCAAAATAAAGCGATACTTTTCTTGATACGCAACACAGCGAATAAAGCGGAAATACAATGGTATAAAGATGTATTATCGGCTGCGTTCAAAAATGGAACAATTAAATCTGGAGATAAGATTGAAATTGTTGGCTTTAGTTGCCTTGTCGAAAAGCAAATACTTTTTCCTTCGAAATTGAACTTTACAGATAATGTGCAAGATTTGATAGCGCGAATTGATAAAATTCAAGATAATAAGCGCATCGAATATGAAGGCCGTGTGCAAACACATATCGCAATTAATGAAGCATTAAATTTATTGGAGGCTCAGAATTTGAATTTACCAGCTGGTTTATTTGTTTTGTCAGATGATCGGTCGATGCCACCTCTTTTAACAGGAGAATTACCTGGAGCACGTTCCAGAAGATTGAACATTCCGATTTACGGTATAACATTTTATAAGAAAAGTAATTACTATGATATTGAAGAATTATGTTCTCAAACATATGGTAGATACATTACTGAACAAACAAATGATGTAAAAATTGTATCAAACGAGGTTAATGCATTTTTAACAGATTTTGAAAACCGACATGCTGGTTTATATTACCCGTTTACTTACACTTCAACATTTGAAAAAGATGGTAAGAACCATACTGTAAAAATTGATTCAAAAGATGGGCAGTCAGGATTTAGTTTACCCGTTCCATCCAAAAATATTCTTGAGTTAATTCAGGACAATCCTTTAATTGCGGGTATAATTTTCCTTTTGTTGATAGGACTGATTGTTGTCATTGTCATGATGTACAAAAAGAACAAATTAAAGAAAGAAGAACTTGAGCTTCAGCGCAAAAAAGAGTTTTCAGAAATGGAACAACATCAACGTGCTGCCGAACAAAAATTATCGCAGCAAGAGATGGAATTGCAGCGCATGAAAGAAGAGGAGAGAAGAGAAGCAGAAGCTGCAATCCGCGAAAAGCAATCACAAGCTCAAGCTCAGGAAGATGAACTTCAGTTACATAAAATGTTGGAGAGAGGAAATTTTCCTTGGTTTGAATTCCGCTTTGGAAACGAAACAGGAAGTTATCAAATTCAAACACCTCGCTTGACGGTTGGTAGAGATGCATCCAATATTTGGACAATCAATCACCCAACTGTATCCCGAAACCATTTTCAACTTAATTTCAAAAATCACGTGTATACTATCCGCGATTTGGGAAGTTCAAATGGACTTTTTGTCAATGACATGAAAGTAACGGAAATTGAATTGAAGCATGGTGATTGCATTCAAGTTGGAGAAATCACTATGACATTCCATATTTAAAAAAGAAAATTTAAGCACATGAAATACATCAGCAAATCGTTAACTAACGTTGGAAAAGTTAGGAGCGCTAACGAAGATAATTTAGGAGAAGCAAAGACACCGAATGGCGATTTATTTGTTGTTTGTGATGGAATGGGTGGACATGTTGGAGGAGCGCAGGCTTCAACCATTGCAGTCAATAGTTTAATTGAATACTTCCAGCGCGAGGTTTATGACAATGTAATTCAAGCGATTGATCATGCACTTTCGTTTGCTAATGAACAAATTTATGCTTCAGCATTGAGTAATCCTGATTTGAAAGGAATGGGTACAACGGCTGTTGTATTGTTAGTTCGTGGTGAAGAGTGTTTTGTTGGACACGTTGGAGATTCACGTATTTATTTGCGTTCAAATGGAAAATTGAATCGCATCACGAAAGATCATTCATTTGTACAAACCTTGGTTGACTCAGGCGTGATTGACGATGAGGATGCGGAGAACCACCCAAACAAAAATCAAATTTTGCAGGCCTTGGGAATTGCTCCAGCGGTAAAAGCAACAATTTGTCAATCGCCTATTTTACCAAAAGCAGGTGACATGTTCTTGCTGTGCTCAGATGGTTTGAATGGAATGGTGAATGACCGTGACATGGAGCGCATCATGCAAGAAGATAATTTAATGGTTACTTCTGAAAATTTAATTACTGCTGCTTTAAATGGTGGAGGACATGATAATATTACTGCATCATTGGTTCTTATTGAAGAAAGCGCACATAATAGTTCTCGTTTTGTGCATTTCAATCCAAAACCAAAAGTGATTGATATGTCATCGACTCAGCAATTTGGAGGAGGAGCAACCGCAGCAGTTCATAAGAAAAGTAAACTGCCATATATCATTGGAGGTGGTACTGCCTTGTTGGGAGGTGCGCTCGCGATAATTATGTTGATGATGAAAGATGAGGTGCCTGATGAATCGCAAAAGATTTTGACAAAGGAAGACCTGAAGACCTATGTCTGCCAAAATATGAATGATATTACGAAAGACATGAAAGTTGATTTTGCTGCGGACACAATTACGAATAGTCAATGTGAAGGTACAAATCACATTTTTATTATTGAGGATAGCACTATTGTAGAGATTAAAACTGAAATCATAAATAAACCGATGAAATCAGATGATGCTGAACCTGAAGAAGAAATCAATGTTCCAGCGCCTAAGAAAATTAAAAACATGTCAAAACAAGAAATTACTTCCTTGCAAGTCGGAGCTTCAGTTGCTGACGAAAAAGGTGATTTTGAAGCGCATGGTTATAAAATTTCAGTCGATAAAAATAAAGTGAAATCGAAAGACAAGGTAAAAGTTGAAAATTTATCAGTAAACATACTTAGAAACCATACTGTAAAAGCTAGTCAAGGTTTAGATGCAATTGTTCAACTTTACATTTCAAAATGTCCCAAATTAAATAAGGAATCACTTATTAATCACAATGTAGACAACAATACGAAATTAAAAAGTTCTGATAAACAAACGTTAAATCAAGGTAAGACAATTGAGGGAATGGTCCTTGAAATTCCTTGTGATTAACCAATGAAAAAAATCAACAACATAGAGCTTGTGCAGGTATTGAACAGTGGCGGAACAGCCACTGTTTATTTAGGTATAGATTTATATACTGGAATGCCTGTAGCTGTAAAAGAGCTTAAAGCAAATATGTTTAAAAGTGATTTTGTTCGTCAAAAATTCATTGAAGAAGCGAATCAGTATTTGTATATGGATCATCCAAATATTGTGAAGTTGAAGGATTTCATTATCACTAGCGATAATCATTATTTGGTGATGGAATATGTGGATGGAAAAAATTTGTACGATTACATGACCACTGTCACGGGGCCTTTGCCGATGCAAAATGTTGCTTTGTTGTTAAATGAGGTACTGAGTGCATTGAGTTATGTGCATGAACGAAAATTAATTCATTTAGATATTAAACCGTCGAATATCATGCTGTCAACGAATAATTCAGTCAAACTAGTTGATTTCGGAATTTCACAAGATAAAAAATCAACGGTTAGCGAAAAACCGATTGGAAGTCCCGCATACATGAGTCCAGAACAGGTTGACGGAGAAGAAGTCGATTTTCAATCAGATATTTACTCAACTGGCATTGCCATGTTTGAATTACTTACGGGAAGTTTACCTTTCCAATCAAGTGAAACGCGTGATGAGTTATTTCAAGCAATCAAAACAAATAAAATGCCTCGTCTGAAAGCGAATAATTCACTCGACTTAGCGTATGAAGATGAAATGAACCGCATTTTCAGAAAATCAACGATTAAAAATAAAAAAGAACGTTATCAGAGTTGCGAAGCGTTTCAATTAGATATTATTCAATTTATATGAGTTTTAAAATTGTCAAAGTTGGACGTGCTAAAGACAACGATATTGTTTTAACGCATGCATCAGTATCTCGCTATCATTGCGAATTATTCTATGATGGACAGGGAAATGTTTTTTTAACGGATAAAAATTCTGCGAACGGAACCTTTGTAAATGGTCGAAAAATTTCGGGCTCAGTTCAACTGCTTGCCAATGATATTGTAAAACCTGGTTTGGATGTTCCGTTGAGATGGAGAAACTTTGATTCATACGAACAAACAGGTGGGAATCAGGTTAATTATTCTGGTGGAACACCGGCAAATGAACCTGCTTATTCGTCCAATCAATATAGTGCGCCCAAGAAAATGAATGGAGTATTAAAAACTGTTTTAATTACCCTTTCAGTAATTGTTGTATTAGGTGGTTTCTGGTTCTTGTTTAATGAGTTTGTTCTTGGTGATGGAAAACCACCAATTGTAGATCCTGATAAACCGAATGATAAAACGGAACAGCCCAAAAAAATGGAAACGGAAAAGCAAATTACGTATGATTTTACCTGTCTTAATGACGAAAATGATTTAGGCACTACGGAAGTAATTGACGCATTGGAGAAGCTTGACAATGAAATTACTAATGCGCTCAGTACC
>JAIOZF010000103.1 GCA_021740745.1 Crocinitomicaceae bacterium
GAATCACTACAGCAAAGAATTTACCTGCGTTGGCAATCATTCGGTTGTATCGTTTGTGGTTTACACCAAGTGATTGGAACGCTGATGAGAATCCATGCCATAAATGAAATGCGAGAACTAGCATACCAACGACATAAAGGATTACAGCAAATAGCGCCATTTCATTTGCTGGAACACCATCTTTCGATTTGTCATGACCGAAAAATGCAAGAACCACGGAATGGAGATCCTTATAGCCTTCACCTAACACTTCGTTTTTTTCCATGTTTTTGAACTTCGCATCATCAAATTGTTGTCCTTGAAGTTGACTCATTTTTTTGGCTTCTGCAATTTTGTTCTGAAATGCATCAATGTTTGGATATAATTTGTTGCCATCCTTTATCATAACAGTTTCATCTTTTGGAATTGGTGTTCTTGAAACGGTATAGTAAACTGTGTCACCTTCTGCTGATTGGGAATATGGAGGATACATTACATATGTATGCAGTGGCATTGGATCGGATGAATATTTCATCTTCCACCAGAAATTTGCCATGTGCGTTACGATGAAAATTAAGATTAAACTTCCCAATAACGCCATATAGCGAGAAGAAGTTGAAGAATTAGCAGCAGGTTTGTTGTATGCATATGGTACCGGTCGCGCCTTCTTGTTTTGAATGGTTAATAAAAATCCATCGATTGCGTGGAAAAGAATAGATAAGTAAGTCAAATAAGACATTACTTTAATCAACGGATTGTGTGTCATGAAATACGCGTACTCATTGAATGCTCTTTTTCCTTCTTCACCAGTAATAAAAATTAATTGGAGGTTACCAAGTAAATGGCCCACAAGGAAGAGACATAAGAACAATCCGGTCAATGCCATCCAATATTTTTTGGCAATTGATGACGATAAAATAGCTGATTTACTCATAGGTGAATGCTTTCTTTATTTTAAATAACTATGCAAATTTAATAGATAGAACAAACGAATTGGAGAAGAGTTCTTATTTAGATTGTTTCTATATAAACAACACTTTGTTTTGTAACTTTTCGAACATGCATACTTATGTCAAGTGAACCAAAAACGAAGAGTATGAAAGCAATTGTGTGTGTGTTAGTCGTGGTATTACAGTTTGGCTTAAGTGCCCAAGAATCAGAACATTTAAGTGGTTCTGCAATAGAAAGTAAGGAAACAAATGAAATTCAGGCAGCTCGTTCCGTTGTTGAACATGCTATGTCAGAAGTAAAAGTTTATCCGAATCCTTCTGAAGGAAATATTTTTATTCAAGGTAAAGTTGGTTCGAATTGCACCATTTATACAATGGCCGGGACCTATATTGGGACATGGATAATTGGGGTTGAGGGTACGGTAGCCGTTCAAGATTTAGGAGTTGGAATGTATGTCGCTACAGTTCAAGAAGAGAACGCCCGAATTCAACACAAATTTATTGTCTTGTAAAAAGTTGAGCGGAAAATTCTTATTTCTTTTTTCCTAATTTGTGCATCAGATAGCCAATTCCAACTACAAAATGTAGTAGAATGACAATCATGACGATGAGTGCTGTTTTATCCATTTGAAGTTGTTTTTGTTAGGGTGGTTTGACTTGAATTCACTTCCAGATTGTACTGTGAACCAAAAACCAATGCGCGGTTGTCATCAATGTGTCCAGCAGGGAAATTAAAGCAAATCGGGATGTTGCGATAATGAAAGTGGTCAAGAATCAGTTCCTCAAGTGTGCTGCCAAAAGGTACAGCCGTATCTTTCATGTCAGTCATTCCGCCAATGATTAAGCCCTTAATTTTATTCAGAACATTCGCTTTAGCGAGTGCATAAAACATACGATCGATGTGATAAAGTTGTTCGGAAAGGTCTTCAATAAAAAGAATCGTGTCTGTGAAATCGATTTGGTCATCGGTTCCAAGTAAACTGTAGAGGATACTCAAATTTCCGCCGACTAATTTCCCTTGCGTTTGCCCCGTTTTATTGTGCAGGGTTGATGGACGAGTAATTGATAAATCTTTTCCTTCGATGGCGTTAAATAAACTATCCAACGCAAGTTTGCTATTCGTTTGAAAATTTAAGGGCATCGAAGCGTGAATACTTTGAATTCCAAAGCGCTGAATGCGTTGGTGAAAAACGGTAACATCACTGAAGCCAATCATCCATTTGGGTTCACGAATAAATCCAGCCCATTGAATACGATCAACTATGCGCACGCAGCCGTAGCCACCTCTTGCACAAATTATGGCCTTAACTTCAGGGTGATCTAAACCAAATTGAAAATCGCTTAAGCGTTCTTCATCTGTTCCTGAAAAATAGTTATGTTGTCCCAAGCAGTGTTCGCTCAGCAGCACTTTATAGCCTTTTTGCTCCAATAATTCTTGCGCAAAAACGATATATTCTCGTTCAATAGCTTTTGCTGGTGCAGTGATATACACTAAATCACCTTGGTTTAAGTATGGAATGCTGTGTGTCAATCGATGCAGATGTTTTGTCAAATGTAAAGATAATTTTAACGAGAAGAAGCGAGTTTTTGAAGGATAAATGGAAGGGCCGCAATCTACAATCTTAAAAATACTTAACTTGGTCAAAAAACAATTTCTGTGGTTAAAAATTTACTTTTTATACTGTTTACTGGTATCTCAGTCTTGTCGTTTGGTCAAGTTGACACGCTTCCAAAACAAAAATCTCCGTCATTTATGCTTTTTCATTTGGATAGTATGTGGACACCAGGGTTTACAAGTAGAAAAGTGTTGCAAGACAGTGTGAGTTATTTTTTGTATTCAGAAGGAAAAGTTTTGACGAAAGGAATTTATCCAATGGGCGATTTTCGTAAGAAGGGAGCAATAAGTCGTTATACTTCGAAATTGAATGAAAGCGGCTTCGAAAGCAGTCAGTTTTACATTGTGAAACGCGGTTTTATGAAAGGATCGTTAACTGTAAAAATCAATCAGTTAAAGGAAGATCATTATGAAATTTCTATTGTTTCTGCCTTTGGATCATTTGACAAAAGATTTAGTGCTCGCCGAGGAGAATTGTCTGAAATTATAGTCGAGGAGCCAAAGAAATTAAAACCGGGTAAAAAATGATTTCGCCTTATAACGATGAGTACTTCATGAAGCAGGCTTTTTTGGAAGCTCAAAAGGCTTTTGCCTTAGATGAGGTGCCAGTGGGAGCAGTGATTGTTTCAAATAATACAGTGATAGCCCGAGCGCACAATTTTACAGAGCATCTGCATGATGTTACTGCTCATGCGGAAATTCAAGCAATAACTGCAGCCTCAGAGTATATTGGCGCGAAGTATTTAACGGGTTGCACCTTATATGTTACCCTTGAACCTTGTGTGATGTGCGCTGGTGCCTTGTATTGGTCTCAGTTAGATAAAATTGTTTTTGCTGCGCGCGACGAGAAACGAGGAGCGGGGAGATTTGGAACAGAGTTGTATCATCCAAAAACGCTTGTAAGCAATGGTATTATGGAAAAGGAATGCAGTGAGTTGATGTTGTCTTTTTTTCAAAGCAAGCGCAAATGAAAATAGCAAATTTTGTGTTGTCTTGGGTGATAACTGTAATCGTTGGAAGTGTAATTTGTGGATTGTTCACTGGTAAACCAGCAATTGCATTAGTCTTCGCGGTGCTTTCTGGCTTATTTTCCTTGCCCTATTTGGTGCTAATAATTGTATTGAATTTAAAAAAGCGTCATTTTATTGTAATACAACTCATTCATTTTTTGCTTGCAGCAACAACGGGCTTTGTGATTGTGTTGTTTGAAAACTCCGCTTTTAGGCATTGGTATGTATTATTCGTTTACTTTTTTATTGGTGTTGGAACTCAGGCCATTTTCTATTACCGCAAACCTTTAGAGCAAAAGAAAGAAGACGAAGAATTGCTCGATAGCTAGTAAAAAAAAAGAGGACCCGAAAGCCCTCTCTAGTTATAGAATCGTTAGTTGTTATACGAACAACTTAATTACATAAAGAATCAAGGCAGCCAATAATGCACTTACAGGAATTGTAAGAACCCAAGCCCATAAAAGGTTGATTGTTACTCCCCATCGAACGGCACTTAAACGCTTAGTTGCTCCTACGCCAATAATGGCACCAGTGATTGTATGTGTTGTTGAAACAGGAATCCCGAATTGAGAAACTGTAAACAAGGTTAAGGCTCCTGATGTTTCTGCACAAACACCTTCTAAAGGTGTCACCTTCGTGATTTTTGTTCCCATTGTTTTCACAATTTTCCATCCACCCATCAACGTTCCAATACCAATCATGAAATAACACCCAAAAGCAATCCAAAAAGGCATTGTTTCTGCCTGTACTTTTGTTTTGATTTTATGATCTTTCTTCAATTCCATCGTTTCATGTTCGACCATATCATCGAAGATGACTGCTTTAGAGTATTTAGGGTTTAAAGTCTTATCAACGAAAATTGTTTCTTTTGTATTGGCGTCGAAAAGTGTATCACCTTTTGAGAAGATAGTTAAATGCTCTATTTTCTTATCAAACTTTTTGAAGGTGGTGAATTTCTCTTTCTTCGAATAATTGTCATTCAATTTTTCATCAGCAAAAACTACTTCACTCGTTTTAGCATCAACGATATTATCTCCTTTTGCAAAGAAAAAAGTACCGTGCATTTCTGCATATTCAGGCTTGTATTTTTTCTTCTTACCATCATCACCTTTGTAGTCAATTTGGAAGACTTCAGAAACCATTAATTGTTCAGGAATCGTTTCATCATTGTGTCCTTCTCGAACCATGTTTCCATAAACCATTAGGGCTGCACAGATAATACCCATTACTTTTTGAGAATCGGCACCACCATGTCCTAGTGAAAAGGCAGCAGAAGATAATAATTGTAAACGTTTGTGCATGTTGGCTTCCTTCAAGGCAGAAGGTTTTTTACCATATTTCGATTCGAACCAAATGTAAACGAGGATGAAAACAGCAATCATACCCATCACAATGTACATCATAACTGGCTTCATGTCTTGGTATTCAATCATGTACAACATGATATAAAGAGTGAATCCGCTTAGCACTAGAATGATTAACATCTTTTTCCAAAAAACGCGGCTAATGGTAACAATGGCAATGACATAAGCAATGAATCCACCAATGAAAGGCGCAAGGAAAATAAAGAGAACAACTTTTAAAATTTCTCCCATGGCAATAACTTCGAATCCAGCATGTGCAACAGCGGCACCAGCAAAACCTCCAATTAATGTATGAGATGACGATGATGGAATTCCGAACCACCATGTCAATAAATTCCAGAATGTAGCAGCTAAAAGACCAGCTAAAATAACCCAAAGGTCAATTGCACTAGCATCTACTGTTTTAGCGACAGTGTTTCCCACACTCATATCAAACACCCAAAAGGCTAAGATATTAAATGCGGCAGCCCAAACTACGGCTTGAAATGGCGTAAGAACTTTGGTAGAAACAACCGTAGCAATAGAATTTGCTGCATCGTGAAAACCGTTCACCAAGTCAAAAAGCAGGGCAATAACAATTACGACAATTAATAAGGTAAACATATCAAATCTGATTTAATTTGAATTTAAGCGTATTTTACTACGATTGATTCGATTACATTACCAGCATCTTCACATTTATCGGTAACGATTTCCATTACCTGATACAATTCACGCATTTTAATTAATTCTTTTGCATCAACGTCAGAAGCGAATAATCGTTCAATGCTCATGTCAAAAATCTCATCCGCCTTATTTTCAGCACTGTTGATTCTAATAACGCATTCAACAATTTTTTGAGTATTCTTCAAGTTGCGTAATTCGCGAACAGCTTGTTTTACTGCTGCAACAGCTTCTTGAATTGCGACAGCTGTTTTTTGAATTCCTTGATCTGAAGTTGGATCTATTTTGTAGAAATTAATTTTCTTACCAGAAGCATAAATATAATCTGCAATATCATCTAAGGCAGAAGCTAAACTATGGATGTCCTCTCTATCGAATGGCGTGATAAAGTTTTTACCTAACTCTATGAAAATAGTATGCGTTACTTCATCGTTGGCATGTTCTAAATCTTCCATTTCTTTAATCAACGCGTTGCGTTTGCCGAAGTCTGGTTCATTTACAACTTTCACTAACAACTTAGAAAGCAATTCTAAGTTTTCACTTGCATTTTCAAATAAGGTGTAGAAAATTTTGTCTTTGGGTAAAAAGAATTTTAAAATACCTGCCATAGTCGTAGAATTTTTTAGCAAATGTATTGGTTATATGAAATGGTAAAGCGCTTTCAGTGTTTTGTTAACGTAATGATAATGTTAAAATCAGTAGTAAATTGAATCCTCTTGCAAACCACACTTGTTCAGTGACTTATTCAACGACTACACATCCAATGTTAAGCCAGAATTAAGAAATATAGCGACTCTTGTTAACTTCAGTTTTACATTATAAGCCTCATAAGTGTCATAAACCACGAGGATTCGTTTAATATTTTCGCAATTAATCGATGCTGAAGGATAGATGAAATGAGAGTATTAGTTAAGTTTTAGGTGATATAAAGTAAATTCATCCCTTTCTTGTTTTAACTTTGTCCTATGTTGAATTCAAATGATACAATCTGTGCTTTATCAACGCCAAATGGGGTAGGGGCTATCGCACTTATTCGTGTTTCTGGTGCAAAATCGTTGGCTATTGTTTCGGCTTGTTTTTCGAAAAACTTAAGTGATAAACCTTCACATACAGCTCACTTTGGCTATTTCAAGGGTCCTGATGGAACGTTAATTGATGAGGTATTAATAACAGTTTTTGAAAGCGGAAAGAGTTTCACAGGAGAGGAAGCAGCAGAAATTGCGTGTCATGCTTCACCTTATATTCAACAACAGATTATTCAGACTTTACTCTCTGCTGGTTGTCGATTAGCAGAACCAGGCGAATATACCATGCGTGCTTTCATGAATGGCAAATTGGATTTATCGCAAGCGGAAGCTGTTGCAGATCTAATTGCCTCACAAACAAAAGGAGCCCACGATATTGCTTTGAAACAACTGAGAGGTGGTTTTTCGAATGAATTAAGGGATTTACGAGAGAAACTCATCCACTTTGCATCATTGGTTGAATTAGAATTAGATTTTGCGGAGGAGGATGTTGAATTTGCCGATAGAAATGAATTGAAACAATTGGTTGCGGATGTATTGGCCTACATCAAGCGTTTAGCAACATCTTTCGAATTAGGTAATGCCATTAAAAATGGCGTTCCCGTTGCAATTGTCGGTGCACCAAATACAGGAAAAAGTACCTTATTGAATCAATTATTGGGTGAAGATCGCGCCATTGTGAGCAACATTGCCGGAACAACACGCGATGTAATCGAAGAAACCTTAAACATTGAAGGAATTTTATTTAGACTTATTGATACCGCGGGAATTCGTGAAGGTGCTGAAGAAATCGAAGCAATGGGAATCGAACGCTCGAAAGAGAAGATTCAACAAGCACAAGTCGTGCTATGCTTAGCGGATGTTTCGAAGGAAAATAGTTTAGAAGAAGTCACTGCTTGGGCCGAAGAAATCCGTGCGACCTACCACGATAAAAAAATCATCATTGTTGCAAATAAAGTGGATATAAATCACCGTTCTCCGAGCGCAGTCGAGGGGCCGGTTATTTTTCTCTCTGCGAAAGAAGGTGTTGGAATTGAAGACTTGAAACAACAACTGGTTGAATTGGTCACGGGTGATTTCAACATTTCTACCGACACCATTGTTTCCAACGCTCGTCACTACGATGCGTTAGTCCGCACGGCGCACTCCTTAGAAAAAGCGCAATACGATCTCGACAATAACATCACTGCTGATTTCGTAGCGATGGATATTCGTCAGGCCATGTATGACCTTGGAACCATCACTGGTGATATTTCAACAGATGATTTGTTGGGGAATATTTTTAGCAAGTTTTGTATTGGGAAGTAATCCCCCTTCACTATTTTCTACCATTTTTAAAACCACGATTAACCGGCGATTCCCTAATTCTTATTCCGTAAAGTTCAATTTCGATTTTTAGCTGGATGTCAAAAACAACCTACGACTTCGTGTTATTTTTTTATTAACCCTATTTAAAGGCTAAAACGCCATTTCTTTTGCGCAAACACGTTAAAAGGGTCAAAAATTATCAAGGTATAAAAT
>JAIOZF010000023.1 GCA_021740745.1 Crocinitomicaceae bacterium
AAATTGCGGAAATTAAATATTGATCACCTATAAAAAAGGCCAAGCGAACTTGACATTCTTATGCAAACAGCTTTAACAATTGAACCAACTTCTGACATCCGTTGAATACACGCTTTGTCTATTCCTCCTGCTGTTAAAATTTCAGGTTGCCACTTGATTTTATGTCTCCTAGGTAACTATAACTTGTTAATTCCTGTTTTAAAGTTAGCATATTAAAACGGATCCTTTGGAGGTATTTTTTTTATAATTAAGTGATTATAAACATTTAATTTGTTTCAAAAGTTCCTATTTTTGAAACAAATTAGTTTAGGTGATTATAAATAATTCAACCCCATTCAAAACTGAGCGTTTTAAATATACCCTTTATGGTGTTTGTTTAGGAATCCTTTTTCCAGTTATAGGTACTACTGTCGAATGCTCGTTCCGCGGAATGGGATTTTCAATTGAACAATTAATAAATTGTCAAAAGCTTTCACCTGCCTTGTGGTTGGTTGATTTAGCGCCAATTGTATTGGGAATAATTGCTTCAATTGCTGGTAAAAGTTTAGATCAGGTTAAATTCAAGAGCAACCAGTTAAACGATCGTTTCCAACAAATGGTAGAATTGCGTGAAATTGCCGACAAAGCCAACAAAGCGAAAAGTGAATTTCTTGCGAATATGAGTCATGAAATACGCACTCCAATGAATGCAATTCTTGGGATGAGTTATTTAATGAAAAAGACAGAACTAAATGAAAAACAATTAGACTATAACCGCAAGGTTGAGATTTCAGCAAAAAACTTACTCCGAATTATTGACGATATTCTTGATTTCTCCAAAATTGAAGCAGGTAAATTGTCCTTGGAAACCGCCCCATTTAATCTGGAGGAATTAGTTGCCAATGTTACAGATGCGGTAAATGTCAAATTAATTAAAAAAATAAATGTTGAGTTAATCACAGAAATTGACGCTAATGTTCCTAATATCATCCTTGGAGATAGTGTTCGGTTAAGACAGGTTTTAATAAATCTTGTTGACAATGCAGTTAAATTCACGGATAAAGGAGAAATAAAAATATCCGTGAAACTTGTTCAAAAAATGAGTTATGGGGTTATAGTAAATTTCACCATCAAAGACTCTGGGATAGGAATGTCTGAAGAAGCGTTGAAAAAATTGTTCCAACCATTTGAGCAAGCAGATATTTCGACTACGCGGAAATTTGGTGGGACCGGTTTAGGCTTAGCCATTAGTCGGAAAATCGTTCAAATGATGGATGGCGAGTTAAAAGCTTCTAGTACCATAGATAAAGGTTCTGAATTTGTTTTTAATGCTTATTTTTCATTACAAGAAAATGAAAAATCGATTGTCTCGGGAGAGAATCTTGTTATTTCAGGTCAAAAAGTATTGTTGGTTGATGATTCTGAAAGCGCACGGATGGTATTGTCCGAAATGCTGCTCTCCCTAGGTTTTGATGTAATTGAAGCTGATAATGCAAAAGATGCTATAGATATTTTTCATTCTCATCAAGAAGTAAATGACCCTTTTTCATTGTTCGTTGTGGATTGGCAGATGCCAGGAATGGATGGACTTCAATTAGTCAATCATTTAAAAACAGAAAGTCCAGAATCCGTGCCATCCGTTCTCATGGTAACCTCATACGGACTTGAAACGTTAAAGCAAGCACAAAATGACAATGTTATTAATAAACTGCTTGTTAAACCAATTAGTCCCTCACAACTTTTCGAAAGCATTGATTCCTTATTAAGCCTAGGAATCAATAAAGTCAAAGAAACACCCATGGCAACCGGTAACCATTTAGAATTTACAAAACTCTTGAATGGTAAAAAAATACTCCTAGTTGAAGATAACGAAATCAACATGGAACTTGCTATCGAGCTACTCAATGACGTTGGGATTGAGGTTTTTTCTGCGTGGAATGGTCTTGAAGCTGTTGAAAAATTGAAATTAATTCATGTCGACCTTGTATTGATGGATATTCAAATGCCTGAAATGGATGGTTTGACTGCGACACGTTTTATTCGCGAAAATTTACAATTGAAAGAATTACCAATCCTTGCAATGACCGCCCATGCGATGAAAGGCGAATATGAAAAAAGTATTGCCGCTGGAATGAATGATCATATTACAAAACCAATTGATCCAATCGAATTGTATCGCTCTATAATTAAGCATCTAAAATTAGTTGGACTAGAAAAAGAATTTAATACTGAAAAAATTACAAAAGTAGATAATTCACCATTTAACATCGAAGGAATTGATGTTGGAATGGGTCTAAAACGAGCAGCAGGAAAAACGGAAATTTACTTAAAGATGCTCAATACTTTTGTGAACAACTTTGGCAATTTCGGTGCAAAAACGCAGTTGTTAATGTCCCAAAACAGATTTGAAGAAACAGGAGTTTTATTGCATACTTTAGCTGGAGTTGCTGGAAATATTGGAATGAATGAAATTTATAAAAAAGCATTAAAAGCTTCAATTGATTTTAAAAATCATCTTCAAGGCGGTCAGCAAAGTTTCACGGATATACACCAACATCAAGTGAATGAAATTGCGAAATTATTAGAAAACAATCTCGATAAAGTCAGCACTTTTTTATCATCGCTTGAAAATGAACAAACCACAAAAAAAGAGATCTCTGAAGCTGATTTAAATGAACAATTAATCGAACTTAAAAAATTAATTAATGATAATGATCCAGAAGCAATCAACTTGTGTAAGGATCTACTTGATACATATGAAATACCATCAGAAACAGAAGAAGGATTAAAAACCGTTCTTGAAGATCTAGAAAATTTTGAATTCGAAAATGCATATAAACAATTAAAACACTAATTATGAGTAAAGCCCTTTGGTCAATTGACCCCATGCACAGTGAAATCATGTTCCGCATTAAGCACATGTTAATTACAAACGTTTCAGGTACGTTCGATATGTTTCAAGCGACTATTGAAGCAGAGAAAAAAGATTTTTCAGACATGGAAATTTCTTTTTCTGCCGATGTAGCTTCTATCAATACGCGCAATGACCACCGTGATGAACATTTAAGAAGTAATGATTTTTTCGATGCTGCAAATCACCCAACATTAACTTTTACTTCAACAAAAATAACGCGTTTAAAAGACAATCAATATGCATTGGAAGGTACGTTTTGTATTAGAGGAGTTGAGAAAAATGTGCAATTAGAAATTACTCATACAGGAATTGGATTGGATTTATATGGACAAACTAAAGCTGGATTTGAAATTAATGGAGTGATCAACCGCAGCGATTTTGGTTTATCATGGAATGCCGCTGCTGAAGATGGTGGTTTAGCATTGGGAGAAGAAATCACTTTGCAAATTTCGTGTCAATTCATTTTGCAGTAAAAAAAACATGCACGTTTACAATTGGGGACTAATTATCTTATTTATTTTGGGTGTTTCAAGAACAAATGCTCAAACTCAAAAAGGATATAAAATTGATACAACACAATTGTATTCAACCTACTGTTTTTTGCATCAAAACCCAGAA
The DNA here is from genome assembly GCA_021740745.1 of Crocinitomicaceae bacterium. Taxonomy (GTDB): domain Bacteria; phylum Bacteroidota; class Bacteroidia; order Flavobacteriales_D; family Crocinitomicaceae; genus M0103. The sequence continues at coordinate 3,512 of JAIOZF010000023.1, forward strand.
TTAAGCGGAAATGAAATTGAAACATCTTCCCTGCTTAAACGTGAATTACTTGAACTCGGATTTACGATAGTCGATTCACTTGGATTAAACAGTTTTGCAGGTGTTTTGAAAAATGGCAAGGGACCAACGATTTTATACCGCACAGATATGGACGCATTACCGATTCTTGAAACAACAGGAGTCGGTTTTGCATCGTCAAAAACCGATAATAGTACAGGGAAGCAACTTCCAATCATGCATGCTTGTGGACACGATTTTCACATGACAACGTGGTTAGGCGTTGCTAAAACATTAGTTACTAATAAGAAGAAATGGAAAGGAACGATTATCCTTTTAGCGCAATCTTCTGAAGAAACTGGTCAAGGAGCTAAAGGTATCGTTAAAGCTAGTAACTTCGGAAAACTTCCAACAGCAGATTATCAAATTGCTATTCATGACACACCAGATTTAATGACTGGTACTTTTGGATTTTGTGATGAATATAGCATGGCAGCTGTTGATATGATGAACATCACAATTCTTGGTAGAGGCGGCCATGGCGCTGAACCTTTTAAGACAATTGATCCAATTTTGTTAAGCGCCAATTTTATCCAAGAAATTCAAGGCATCGTTAGTCGAAATTTAGCATTCAATAATCCCGCTGTGATCACAGTAGGCGCTATAAATGGTGGAACGGTTGGAAATATTATTCCTAATTCTGTAGAACTAAAATTAACCATTCGTACCTTTTCGCCTGAAAACAGAGCGTATATTCTGAAACGAATTGAGGAAATTGGAAATAATCTTGCCTTAGCGGCTGGTTTAAGCGAGAATGAACTTCCAGATTATAAGTTATTAGACATGTCTATTCCTCCGGTTTACAATAATCCTGCGCTCGGAGAACTGCTTCAAAAATCGATTTCTAACACTTCGAAAAGCAATTCAATTGTTAAGGTATTACCTAAAATGATTGGTGAAGATTTTGGAATTTATTCTAATTCAAATACAATCCCGAGTTATTTAATTTGGGCCGGGGTGAAATCGCCCATTAATACTACTGAAAATACTTCAGGCTCATTGCATTCTAGCACATTTCTTCCTGACTATAAATCGGCTTTACCATTAACAGTCGAAGCAATAACAAACTGTTTAATTGATTTATTTATTAAGAACTAACCAAATTCTAAGGAGGTGATTCCAAACACCTTGTGAAATGAAAATTTAGGTGCTTTTGGATAGTACATTCTTCCACATTCAAAAACAACCTCAGAATTAAATTCATCGAGTAGTTCTCTAGCTAAATCATTTATTGTAGGAATATCAATAGAAACTTTTTCACCATCAACTTCTGTGAGGCATGCTTTAAATAATTCTTTTGCTACCATTTTATTTTCAGCAAACAATGGTCCTATTTTATATCCTTCAATTGCTTGACGAATCACAGCATAACCCACCAGTGAATTTTCATTTACAAAAACAAAGGTTTTAGCTGCTGAATTCCCAACCCAATAATTCAAAAAACGTGTTCTTTTAAACCCAAAGCACATTTCATCAAATTGATGAAGTCGATTGACATACTTTTTATCAAGTAACTCAACTTGTTGAGAATAGGTAAATTGCTCACCGACTAGTTCGTGGCGTTCATCAGTGAACAATCTTTCAAATCCACCTTTCGAATAAAATGGCTGCATGCTCAAAACACCATCCATACCAATTGAAGCCCCTGATTTTAACTTTGAAATTAATAAGGATTTCCGCTGATGCCATAACAGATTTCCTAAACCTTGAGATCTGTATTCTTTTTTCACAATGAACAATCCCATGAAACCAAACTCTCCAGCATAATTAACAATGCTTCCAGCGGCAATCATTTCATCGGCAATAAAATAGCCTATAAAATCATTCGGAAATGAATTGTATGCAATAAAGGCATCATTAACCCCTGGATTCCAACCCTCTTCCTTTGCCCAATCGAAAAGTTCGACGACGTTTTCAAAATTCAGTTTTTTAAAATCGAGGTTTTTTTGCTGGAATTCGAACCTGTCCATTTTGTTGCTAATTATAACCTGCCTTTAATAATGGATAGCATCATGTCTCCTTTGCCTTTGAGATTTTTCACGCCTAATTCTTCAGTCATATAGCTTGATGAAATTCGCTCCAATACAGCATCTGTTACTACCACTTCCATCGTTTCACCGTTGCTTTCAACTCTCGAAGCAATATTCACATTGTCACCCATAATATCAAACTGAAAGCGTGATTTACCTACAATTCCAGTAATTATTTCGCCTGAATGAATACCAATTCTGCACTTCCATTGATTTAAATTAGACTTATTGCGTTCATTCAAATAATCAATAAAAGACAATCCGGCATTGACCATATTTTCGGCATGATTTCTTTCATCCACATTGATGCCCGCAACTGCCATATAAGCATCGCCAATTGTTTTGATTCGCGTCACGCTATTCCTTGCTGAAATTTCATCGAAACTTGTAAAAATATCTGTAAGTTCATGAATTAACTTTTCTGGTGACATTGTAGCAGAAATAGCAGTGAATCCAACTAAATCACAAAACAAAACACTTGTGTCAGGGTGTTTTTCAGGCTGATAAGCACCATGCGCTTTTAATTGTCTGATTACATTTTCTGGCAATAATACACTTAGTAAATTGTCCGATTTGCGTTTCTCATCTAACAAGGCAATATGTGTTTTTACTCTTGCCTTTACAACTTCAGCATGAAATGGTTTCGTAATAAAATCTGAGCCCCCAGATTCAAAACCCAATGTTTCGTCAGACGCTTCGTTCAATGCTGTTAAAAAAATGATTGGAATATGCGCTTTTTCTGGTTTTGATTTAATAATCTTACACGCTTGAAAACCATCAATTTCTGGCATCATCACATCCATCAAAATTAAATCCACAGATTCATCGTTTTCAATAATTTCTATCGCTTTTAATCCACTTTTGGCTACTTTGATTTTATAGTCATCCTTAAGTAAACCAGTTAACAACTGCAGATTTTCAATTGAATCATCCACAATTAATATGGTATGCTCAGACTTAGAATTTTGAATAATACTGTTCATTTAGAGGCACTTAAAATTTAATTTTCAATTTTTTTAAAGTGGTATTCTAAATCTAGAGGTTAATAATTGAGAAGTGTGCTTAACCAAAAGTAACATTAAAAAAGGTTAAGACTTTTACTAAACTCAAAATTAACAAATTACTTTTTAATCGAACCCCCAATTAAAATCAACTTAGGTTAAAAAATAAAATCATTAACTTTACCTCAAATGAATTAACAATCGATACAATGAGTTCACATTTTCTTGTTCCAATTAATTTTTCTGAAACCACTCTAAATGCATTTAATTTTGCAATTCAACTCTCGAAATCGGGAGATGACAGGTTTACTTTACTACATGTGATTAAACATGAAGAAGAACGCACAATTGCTAAACAAAAGTTGGATCAAATTATCAATGAAAGTTCTATTTCAAAGGATAAAATTTCAGGTAAAATAATCGTAGGTAAGTTCTTAAACGATATTGGTAAAATTGCCGAATCACTCGATGCATCGCTCATTGTAATGGGAACACTTGGTTCTACTGGTTTACAAAAAGTGTTTGGCAGTAATGCAATGAAAGTTGTTTCAAATAGTAAAATTCCTCTTTTAATCGTTCAAGAAAATTCAGTATTTCAAGCCATCAAAAAAATAATCTTGACAATTGATCTTGAAAAAGAATCAATTCAAGTTGTAAAGTATGCTGCGAAAATAGGAAAATTATTTAATGCTGAAATTTGCCTTGTTGGTGGATTACATACAGATGAAATGTTGAAGCGAAAAGTTGATACGAATATCTTATTGTGCAAAAAATACTTGAATGAAAATGGAGTGAACTATTCAGTTGAATTATTGGAAACGAAAAAATTCGAAAATAATTTAATCGATTTTTGTCGAACTTACCAAGCAGATATGTTGGCAGCAACATATTATCAAGATACGTTTCAAGTATTCTCAGAAAAGTTCGTGCAATCTTTATCAATAAATTCATTAAATATTCCGCTTTTAACAATTGATAATGAATCAATTTCCAGCGGAAGTCAATATAGTTTTTTGTCAATTTAACATTATTGGATTCTCGTTGTAGTTCCTGCCGCGCGACTAACACCGAAATTGCGGAAATTAAATATTGATCACCTATAAAAAAGGCCAAGCGAACTTGACCTTTTTGATGATTTATTTTCTTTTAGAATTTCCAATCGTGCTTGTCTAATTCAGATACACACGCCACCAACAAATCGATACTTCCTTGAATATCTTCTTTGTGGGCCATTTCAATTACTTGATGCAAATGACGTGTTGGAATAGAAACTGCACCAGCGATTGAACCACCTTCTGTCATGCGTTGAATACCAGCCGTGTCTGTTCCTCCAGCTGTTAAAATTTCAGGTTGCCACTTGATTTTATGTTTCGTAGCCGTTTTTTTCATGTATTCTACCATGCGGTAATCACAAATGGTTGAAGCATCCATAATTTTAATGGCTGTTCCTTCTCCCAATTTTGTAATCATTTCATGGGCTGCAGCGCCAGGTAAATCAAAAGCAATTGTTGTATCCAATCCGAAGCCAAAATCTGGATTGATGCGCAGAGCAGATACGTTTGCCCCTCTAATTCCTACTTCTTCTTGCACTGTGAACACACCATAAATATCGTAAGGAACTTTTTTTCCTTTCAATTTTTTCAAGGTTTCAATCAAAATAAAAACTGCCAAACGATTATCCAAGGATTTACCGTTCACACAATTTCCCATTTCAATAAATTCTCGTTCACGCGTGATTGGGTTTCCAATTTCAACCAACTCCTTAACCTCTTCTGCACTCAAACCTGTATCGATGAAATAGTCTGAAAGTTTAGCCACCTTCTCGCGTTCAGCAGCGGTCATCACATGAATAGGTTTTGAGGCCATAACGCCAATCACATCCTTTTTTCCATGTATAATAACGCGCTGAGCTGTAAGTGTTTTTGGATCAAATCCACCCAAGGTATGAAAACGTATAAATCCTTTATCGTCAATGTGTGTCACCATGAATCCAATTTCGTCCATGTGCGCACCAACCATTACCTTTTTTCGGTCTTTCGCTGTACCATATTTCACGGCATAAATATTACCCATGTTATCTAGTTCCACATGATCAGTTAATCCTTTCAATTCCTTTAAGACTAACTCTCTGATTTTCTTCTCAAATCCAGGTGCACCAGGTGTAGTGCATATTTTATTTAAAAGGGCAGTGTTTATTGGCATCTTGTTGTTGTTTTTATAAAAGTACAAATTATTTCGGCATCTCGACTCCGCTCGATGACCTCCTAATTTTCCGCTCGATGACCTCCTAATTCCCCTTATGCTTTCCAACTAAAATTGAGTTCGATATATACAAAGAATAGTAGCATTTTTCTTTTTACCTTTATACCTTATCGAATAAAAATGGCCAAAGTAAAATCAGCATATTTCTGTCAAAATTGTGGATACGAAACACCGAAATGGTTGGGGAAATGCCCTTCTTGTTCAGAGTGGAATACGTTTGTTGAAGAAATTATTGAGAAGAACGTCCCTTCATCGGTCGTTGCATTTTCAACTTCTACACGCAATTCGAAACCACAAGCGATTCACACAATTGAGAATCAAGAGCATGTGAGAATTGAGTTGAAAGACAAAGAATTGACGCGAGTTTTAGGAGGTGGATTGGTTCCAGGATCATTGATTTTATTTGGTGGTGAACCAGGAATTGGTAAATCGACCTTGCTACTTCAGATGGCCGTTGAAGAAGATAAATTAAACGTTCTTTATGTTTCCGGTGAAGAAAGTGAACAACAAATAAAGATGCGCGCTGAGCGTATTGGTTTGACCAACGAGCAATGCTATATTCTAACAGAAACAAACATTCAAAACATCTTCACTCAAGCGGAAAGTACGCAGCCACAATTGATGATTATTGATTCGATTCAAACACTGTATTCCACACAAATTGAAAGTTCTCCGGGAAGTATTTCTCAAGTACGTGAATGTACAGCACAATTGCTGCGCTATGCAAAACAAACCGGAGTTCCAGTTTTTCTAATTGGTCACATCACTAAAGAAGGTTCATTAGCTGGGCCAAAGGTGTTAGAACACATGGTAGATGCCGTTTTACAATTCGAAGGAGATCGCAACCATGTTTACCGTTTGTTGCGCTCCATTAAAAATCGCTTTGGGAGCACCAATGAATTGGGTATTTATGAAATGTTGGGGACAGGATTACGCCAAGTGGAGAATCCTTCCGAAATATTGATCACCAACACCGATAGTTCGTTGAGTGGAATTTCCATTGCGGCAACTTTAGAAGGTTTGCGTCCAATGTTGATAGAAGTTCAAGCACTCGTTAGTACAGCGGCTTATGGAACACCTCAGCGCTCGTCTACTGGATTTGATAGCAAACGTTTGAACATGTTGCTTGCTGTGATGGAAAAACGCTGTGGATTCAAATTAGGCGCAAAAGACGTTTTCTTAAATATTGCTGGGGGAATTAAAGTGGATGACCCAGCGATAGATTTAGCTGTCGTTGCTGCTGTTTTATCTTCCAATGCTGATCTGCCCATTGAAAAAAACATCGCGCTTTCTGCGGAGGTTGGTTTATCTGGAGAAGTGCGACCAGTAAACAGAATCGATCAGCGTATTTCGGAAGCTGAAAAATTGGGTTTTGAAAAAATCATCATTTCGAAATACAACAAAGGAATTGACCAAAAAAACTTCAAAATCGAGTTGGTCATGTGCGGTAAAATTGATGAAGTTGTAAGGGCATTGTTTGCTTAAACGAAAAAATGGAATCAGTTAACCCAATTCCATTTTCTATATCTTCAATCTAAAATCTATTGTGCAATCGTAATCAACTTGCGCTGTTGGTTTAGTTCCAATAGGTAAGTCCCATTTCCGTATTTGGATAAATCCAATTGGAATGTTCCTTTTGCTGTACCTTTTTCAATGATTTGACCATTCATTTTGTAAATGACGTAATCTTTCGCTGATTGATCAGCAACTTCTACTGTTACTATTCCATTGCTTGGATTTGGGTAAACAGTAATTTTTTCTGCTAAAACCTCATCGTTCAATCCAACCAAAGATCCATTGAATACAATTGTACCTACTTTGTTTATCACCCAATTTGCTGGATCGATAAACATCGTGCCTGCCGTTCCTGCATTGCTTACTAAAAATTGTTGTTGATTGCTGTTCACATCTAAACGCACAATTGTGTCTCCAAGCGTTGGGCGCGTAATACGCACATCAATCGGATTTGTAAAAGTTGGAGTCACTGCTGCTTGAGAAACTGTATGTAACAACTGTATTAAAATATCACTACCGATTTGATTCCATTGAATTGAATAGGTTGGATAGCCACCACCAAAATACCACTCTTCGAAAAAAGGTGTAAAATTGATTCCAGTTTCTGCTTGAAATTTATCACGAACATCAATTCCAGTTGCAACGCTATCACCAAAGTCTGCTTGAAATTCACGTAAGGTAGCAAAGAACAAACTGTCATTGTCAACCATATAACGCATCGTGTGAATTATACCAGCACCTTTATCATAGGTTAAACGACCACTAAAAATTCTATTCTCATCTAAACTATCCAATACCCAAACAGAACCAAATGGCTGCGACATAACATTATCGTGCACATCTAGCATATGCGGAACTTCGTCACCAGCATATAAATTTTCTAACATCAGGTATTCTGAATAAGAAGCAAAGCCTTCGTTCACCCAGATATCAGACCAAGTTGCACATGTTACATTGTCACCAAACCATTGATGTCCTAGCTCATGCGCTGTTAAACCTCTTTCAAAATATCCCTGAGTTGTCATCGTTTGATGCTCCATTCCACCAGAAAGCGGCGCCATACAGTGACCATATTTCTCATCTTCAAATGGATATGGGCCGTATAATTCATAAAAAAGTTCTATAAAATCAGCTGTTTCATCAATTTCTGTTTGAAAATTCGGCAGGGTTGCAGGGTTATTATAAATATAATTTTGAATCATAATTGGATTCGGCGCTCCAACTGGATTAGCATAAATTGTATAGTCAACGTATTCTGCTACCGCAACTGATACCAAATAATAATCAATCGGGTGACGGTGTTTCCATTCGTAACGCGATAATCCACCACCTAAATCAACCACATTTTCTAATAAACCATTTGATCCTGCTTTACACGCTGTTGGAACCGTAATTTTTACTGAACAGCTATCGGCTTTATCAGTTAATGACTGTTTACATGGCCACCATTCATAAGCTGAAAAAGGTTCAGATAACGACCACGTAACCTGATTTCCCCATGAAGGTGAATCGTCGTTACTCATTCCACTTCCACCGAATGGCGTTGAAGCACCAGTTGGAGGTGTTCCAGCGTAATCAACTGAAATAACAAATGCATCACCAAGAATGGCATTTACTGGAACTTTGATTGCAGAACCAATTCTTGAATAGAGAACTGGGATAGCATTCACACGAATTTGAGAAATAGTCATTACTGGATGTAATTCAAACAAAGCTGAATCTAAGTTTTGACGCGCCATAGCATGAATCTCACCAGTTCCTGCAACAGTTGTCACCAAATTATTCATGGCAATATCCAAGGCATAAAAATGCACATTGTAGCGTTCAGTTTCCGCAATTTGTGCAACAGATAATGAAGCACTTTTCTGTACAGAGTGATGTTTATTTCGCTTCGAACATTGTGTCGAATTTTCATCTTGAGCAAAAATCACATAAGGGAGAGCAAAGAAAATAAGGGTAAAAGTTTTAAGCATAGCATTCTAGTTTTTACGAAAATACACATTTATCCAATTGAAAACACGAAGTGAAAACCCTTCAAATTGGCAAAAACACGTTCTTATTTATAGAAAAAAGCGAGCGCAATCATCGCCATAGAAAAATCAACTAAAGCAAAAAACAGATAGGATCTTCGTTCATTACTTAACAAAAGTAATACTGAAGTAAATGACAATGCAACTAGAAAAGGTGGTGAAAATCTCAATTCTTCGTTAATTATTGCGAATATAGAATAAAAACCGAGTAAAAACAGTAGAGCCCCTGCCTTCGAAATTGTGGTACCGGCCAATTGTGGTAGTGTCCGTTGATTTTTAATATCTACGTGTTTATCTCGAATATCAAATGGAATTGTCAAGGCTAAAAAATAAAGAACGAACGCCAAGATCCGAAAGTAATCATTGACTGTAAGGCTATATTGATTGATTAAAGGAAAAGCGATGAGCACACTTGTCCAACTGAGCGCAACGATGGGTGCCTTCACAAAAGGAATGTCTCTTAATCGAATGTTAAAGATGGGAATGATGTACCAACTACTAAGGATAACTGTTGGAATCAACAACAACACGACTGTTTCTATGTCAATTATTAACAGCTGAACCAAGAATAGTGCACCAATGAAAGAGAAGATGGTCAATGCGTACAAAAGTGTTTTATGCTTTAAACACCAATTCTTTAAATCGGCATTGATCAAGGCATTCATTTTAGAAAGTCGGTGATAATTATACAGCCCAAGTATTGCAAAAAATGTATATAGTCCATATTCAATATAGGAATCAATAGACACTAATTTGGCAAAGGAAGAAGACAGCAAGGCACCTGAAAAAGCAACAATCAGATTGCCATATACAAGCGTTTTTATGAGGTTTTGGATCAGAATCAAGATATTATTTCTGCCAATACTTTTTCTACTGAGATAGATGATATGCAATCACATGCCTTTTTCTTTTTACATGTTTCGCAATTCTCATCAAAAACCAAGGTGCGCACATTTGTTCCAAGCGGACTCCATCTACCAGGGTGAATAGGTTTGCGTGGTGAAAACAAACCAATGGCACGAATGCCCGCAAATCCAGCGATATGCAACGGTCCAGTTGAACAAGCTACCAAATTTTTCACTTTTGAAATCAATACAATTAATTCGGGTAAGGATAACTGACCAGTTGTATCGATGATGTTTTTATTTGTTGGAATTGCCTGTCTGAACTGACTTCCTTCACTTTCTGTACCAGTAAAGAAAACAGTGAAACCTTGATCCGACAAAATCGTTGCCAATGCCATGTATTTTTCCGTTGGCCATTCTACAGCGCTTCCTTGTGATTTCGGATGCAAAATAATTGACTTGCTACTTTCTGAAATAATGTTCTCAATCTCACTTGGTAATTCAATCGCAGGAATGTGAAAAGCATTCAACATACCCGTCAATTCTTCCAATGATGGCATTTCTTTTAGGCCAAATGGTTTCAGTAGTTCAAAATTTAATTGAGCCTCATGGAATGCTGAATTCTTGCGAGTAAAATTCAATCGATGATTACATGTAAGAAGATGAAAACTTCGGTGAGATGTTCCTATTCGCATTCCAATTTTAGCTTTCTTCGCCAATGAAGCAATTTCCTTGTTTGGAAAAACATGAATAATTGCATCGGCTTGCCACTCTTTAAAAATATCTGCTCGCTGAGCCGTTGGCATTGCTTCTATCTCTTTCCAATCAACAAATTCATCAATCACCGAAAAACAAGCTACAATAGCCTTTGTGTAACCACTGCCTAAGAATACAAGCTGTGCGTCTGGATATTTATTTTTTAACCATGCACACATTGGCAAGGTTAACATTACATCTCCTATACTGTCGGTTCTTGATATGACGATTTTATTCATTTTCCCTTCTGCAAATTCAACAACTTGAGGTATTTCTGATAGGTTGCATAGGCACTTAATCGTGAAATCGTGAAGCCTGTTGAACCATCCAATATTCCCAGTTTCAAGAAGTAACTTTTAATAAACTGCGCAATGACCTTCGAAATAATTAAAAGCCAATTTGACTTCCCTCCTCGTTCAAATAATTCTTTGGCTGCAATATTACCAAAATAGTCGATTTGTTTGAGATGATCGGCCTGTGAATAATAGGAATAATGCAGAATATCTCCTTTCAAATGACCAAAAGTTTCGTTTTCTAACATATCTAAGCGATCGTGTGGATTAATGCCTGTCCATCGTGCAAATTCACGATTCACTAAACGTACCTTTGTATCTGGATACCAACCACAGTATTTCACCCAATGACCGCAATAATTTGTGAGGCGATTCATTGAATATCCTTTAAACTCAGGTTGATTTTTGATTTCTAAAATACTCGATTTTAATTCCGCCGTTAACGCTTCATCTGCATCTAGGGAAAGAATCCAATTATTTGAAGCAGCATCAATAGCAAAATTCTTTTGTTGAATATGTCCTTCAAAAGGATGTTGAATGAATGTTACATTAAAACGTTTACAGATTTCCTCTGTTTTGTCCTTCGAAAAAGAATCCACAACAATTATCTCGTCTGCAACACCTTGAAGGGAAGTCAAGCAACGCTCTATGTTACGTTCCTCATTGAAGGTAATTATGACAGCTGAGAGAGAAATCGCCATTATTTAACCAATTCAACACTTTTTAGAACTGCTTGAAGTTCACGTAAGGGATGAGTCCAACTTGCCGTTGATGGCGCATCTACATATCCACTTACACAAATCAACTTTTTCTTCTTAGGATGAACAAAATGAAAAGCCCAAAACGCTCCACCAGTTGAATGCACCTTTTTTCCTGTAAAAACGTACATTCCTCTCATTTCATATCCAGAAATGTTACTTTTATAAGTTGTCATTTCGTTGCCTTCAGGATAGACCATTTCAGCATATTGCGTTCCCATAAATAAGCCATCTGTTTCGTGAGGAACATTGTACTTAAGCATCGTGTCGCGCGCCATCAATAAATTTTCTAATGCAAACTGACTTGAATCTTTATAATCATACTGATAAATCATGATTCCTGAAAAAATAGAGCCTGCCTCTTGTGTTCCTGAACCAACAAATTCGATAGGTCGAGCACTTACAGGAAATTCTACGCGGTAAAAATTTGTTCTTTTTGTGACAATTTTCGCCCCTTCTGGCAAGGATACGTCAATACCAAAATTCTTTTTAATCTCTGATTGTACATTATGGTTTTCATCCGACTTAAACTGCTTCAAAATCCGCTTCCATTCCATGAAATCAAATTCAGCATGAACCGCTTTTAAGCCCAATTTACACGCTTCAAGTACTTGGTTATAATCTTTTCCAACGATATCTACCACCAATTGATCAGTTGCCCAAACACCAACACGTTTATTTATATCCGCTCTATCCTTTTTGTGATTTGGATCGATTGTAACGAAGAGCGTATTTCTGAATCTTTTAACCCCTTGTTCAAAATGCGAGGGTGTTCTATGCACTAATTCGAATGTAGTCACATCCGGAAAATAAGGCATAATGAATTGTGTCAAATTTGTATCTAGGTATTTCTTGATTTCGGAATCCCAAATTCCCTGTTCACAAATGACCAAAATCTCACCTACATTTCCTGTAACTGATGGACCACTAGATCTGAAACGTTTCGTTGTATTTTCTCCACATTGTTGAAAAAACAAAAAAGAACCAATAAGTAGAAGTGCAGAAAATAAGTATCTCATAACAATTTTTTTATGCGGCTCAACAAGAATCAAGCTAGAAATTATCTAATCCTAATTTTTTGACCTACTGTTAAGCGATTAATGTTGATTTTAGGATTAAGTCTGCGCAATTCTGCTTGACTCATACGGTTTCTATCGGCGATTTTTGAGAAGGTATCACCTGATCTCACTGAATAGTATTTTTTAGCTGGCACAACTGGTGGGGGTGGCACAGATTTGTTAGCCCCTTTCACCTTTAATCGTTGTCCAGCATAAATATTTGTTGTGCGCAATGCGTTCCATTCCATTAATTGCTCTACTGTAACAAGATATTTGGTTGCAATGGCATTCATTGTCTCCCCTGTCTTCACCACATGATAAAAATACGGTTCAGTAGAATTTTCATTTGTATCAATAGCCACGGTATCTCCCTCAGCTGGAACATCAACAACCACTACTGGCTTAACAACGGTTGTTCCTGAGTAGATACTTTTCTCTAATTTATAGAGCGAATCTTCTAAGCCAACTAGCAAACCAATTCTATCTAATGGTCCAGTTATGCACTGCGCAGGAACTGTTTGCGGTACATATGACGTTTTATAAATTGGATTCAATTCTTTTATTTCTTCTGTAGGCCAATTAATCAAACTTGTTATTGTGGCCATGTGCACTCCTAAAGATAAACACATCGTATCCAATTGAGCGTTGTGTACTTTCGCTTCAACTGGGATGATATTGTGTTCCGCGTGATACGTCATTAGGTAAGCTGCTGCGATAAAATTAGGCACGTAGCCTTGTGTTTCTGAAGGTAAGAAGGGGCGAACTTCCCAATAATTTGTTTTATTACCAGAACGGCGAATCGCTTTATTTACATTGCCAGGTCCAGCATTGTAGGCTGCTAACACTAAATTCCAATCACCATAAATTCCGTACAATTGACGGAAATATCTACAAGCGGCATCTGTAGCTAAAGCTGGATCCATTCGCTCATCGATGTATGAATTCTCCTTTAAACCAAAGTATAACCCTGTTCGATACATGAACTGCCAAAGTCCTAAAGCACCAGCTCGCGATTTAACTTGTGGACGCAAACCACTTTCAATAACTGCAAGGAATTTAAGTTCTTTTGGCAGACCGTATTCTGCTAATTTCTCTTCAAACATATCGAAATAAAGATCAGAGCGACCCATTGCAATGCGAATGAAACCCCTTCTTTTATCTACAAAAAACTTAATGGTAGAAAGTGTTGCTTGGTTGCAGTCCAAGTGAAAAGGACTCATTTTATTCATCTCCTCTAATCGAGCACAATATTCCTCATCGGTAAATTTAGGAAGATCAGTCGACTCATAATTCAGTAATTTAATGATTGAATCATATTCTTGCTTGCTGGCATAATCTTGATAAAAAAGCATCAAGCTTTGGTCGACCGTATTTATAAAAGCTTCTTTGTTCAGTGTGTCGCTCGGTTTTACGAGGTGTGCGGGTTTTTGAGCGAAAATAGCAACACTCAAAAAGACGAATAACACGTTAACAAATCCTTTCATATAATTATTTTACACAACTCTCCAGGTAGGATGAGAAATTAAACATTTTCTTTTCTTCGAAATGATTTGCCATGACTTGAATTCCAAACGGCAATCCATTTGAGTGCGTACCTAACGGTAATGATATCGAAGGGTTACCTGTCAAATTGGAATGAACTGTAAAAATATCTTGCAAGTACATTTGAATTGGATCTTTTACATCGTTCAAACCAAACGCAGTTGCCGGTGTTGTTGGTAAAAGTATGATATCAAATGTCGATAAAATTTCATCTGTTTTATTGCGCAACACACGTCGAACCTTTTGACCTTTCGTGTAATATGCGTCGTAGTATCCATGTGAAAGAACGAAGGTTCCAGCCATGATACGTCTTTTCACTTCGGGACCAAATCCTTCAGAACGTGATTTTTTATACGTTTGCTCTACGCCTTGAGCGTCTTTACTTCTGTAGCCAAAATGCACACCATCAAAACGAGATAAATTTGAAGATGCTTCAGCGGTTGTGAGCACGTAATACGCAGGAACCATAAATTCTAAGTAGGGAAAAGAGACCTTTTCTACTTCATGACCATCTTTTTTAAGTTGATCAATGATTTCTTCCATTTTCTGAATTACTTCTTTATCAATTCCTTCGACATCGAAGCTTTCCTTGATAACCGCAATCTTCAATTTGGCAGGTTGAACGAATTCAGTATACTTTTCTACTGGTTTTGAGGAACAAGTAGAATCAAATTCATCGGCGCCAGACATAATTTCTAGTAAGAGCGCTGAATCCTCAAGTGTATTTGTGAAAGGACCGATTTGATCAAAAGAAGAAGCGTAGGCAATTAATCCATAGCGACTAATTCTTCCATAAGATGGTTTCAAACCGTATGTACCTGTGAAAGAAGCAGGCTGACGTATTGATCCTCCAGTATCACTTCCAAGTGCTACCGTGCACAGTCCAGCCGCAACTGCTGCAGCTGAGCCACCTGATGAGCCACCAGGTACTTTTGTCTTATCTAAAGGATTTAATACCGGTCCGAAAGCCGAGTTTTCATTGGAACTACCCATAGCAAACTCGTCACAATTCAAACGACCAATAATAACAGCATCTTCATCAAGTAAACGTTGAACAGCTGTGCCCGTATAAAGAGATTCGAATCCTTCTAATATTTTTGAAGAAGCAGAAACTTTATGTCCTGCATAACAGAAGTTATCTTTTAGTCCGATAACCATGCCAGCTAGTTTCCCTGCTGTACCATTTTTGCGTTTTTCGTCTACAATCTGCGCGTTTTTTCTTACAGATTCTTCGAAAACTTCAAGAAAAGCGTTGAGATCTTCTTGCGCGTGTATTTCTTTCAGGTATGCTTCAACAATACCCAAAACAGATTCACCCGAAGAAAGGGCGGACTTTACTTCAGCAAAAGATTTATACATTCGGAATGTAATTAACTGTTTTTTTCTTCCGGTTGAGTTGTTTCCTCACCTTTCGAAGCGTCTTTAAATTCTTTAACGCCTTTTCCTAGACCTTTCATTAATTCTGGAATTTTCTTACCTCCAAAAAGAAGTAAAACAACTGCCAAAATAATGATTACTTGCCATGGGCCAAATGCTCCTAAAATCATTGTACATCAATTTAATTCAAACAAAGTTACGGAAATATCGCTAATTGCGTTTTGAAATAAACGTTAAACTGTTAAAAAGCATAAAAAAGAAAGGGATCAACCTATAAGATTGACCCCTCTAAATAAACTATAACGTTCAATTACAATTTTCTTGCAACTTCAACCTCTTCGAATGATTCGATAATATCCCCCGGTTTGATGTCGTCAAACTTGTCAATATTCAAACCACATTCATAGTTGTTTTTCACTTCACGAACATCGTCTTTGAAACGCTTCAATGAACCAAGAACACCTGTGTGAATAACGATTCCATCGCGGATCAAACGTATTTTATTTGAACGCTTGATGAGACCATCCAAGACATAACATCCTGCAATTGTACCCACTTTCGTGATATCGAATGTTTCACGTACTTCAGCTGAACCAATGATTTTCTCTTCAATATCTGGAGATAACATTCCTTCCATTGCCGCTTTGATTTCGTCAATTGCCTTGTAGATAATGGAGTAAAGACGGATATCAATTTGTTCAGTTTCTGCTAATTTTCTCGCTCCAACCGTTGGACGAACTTGGAAACCAATGATAATCGCATCTGAAGCAGAAGCCAAGTTAACATCAGCTTCAGAGATTGCACCAACCCCTTTGTGAACGATGTTAATTTGAATTTCTTCAGTCGATAGACGCAATAATGTATCAGATAAGGCTTCAATCGAACCATCCACGTCACCTTTGATGATGATGTTAAGCTCCTTAAAGTCACCAATCGCCAAACGACGACCAATTTCATCCAAGGTAATATGTTTCGTTGTACGCAAGCCTTGTTCACGGTACAATTGTTCACGTTTCGTAGCAATTGATTTTGCTTCTTTTTCGTCATCTAAGACGTGGAACTTATCACCGGCACTTGGTGCACCGTTAATTCCAAGAACTGAAACTGGTTGTGATGGTCCAGCTTCTTTCAAAATCACTCCTTTCTCATCATGCATTGCACGAACACGCCCGTAATGTCTTCCAACAAGGATTACATCACCCACTTTCAAGGTGCCAGATTCAACAAGCATATTCGTAACATAACCTTTTCCTTTATCCAAGGAAGATTCGATTACCGTTCCTAATGCATTTTTATTCGGATTCGCTCTCAATGTTAGCATTTCTGCTTCCAACAATACTTTATCCAATAATTCTTCAATGTTCAATCCTTGTTTCGCTGAAATTTCTTGTACTTGGTACTTTCCACCCCAATCTTCCACAAGTATATTCATTTGAGAAAGTTGTTCACGTATTTTATCAGGATTTGCTCCTGCTTTGTCAATCTTATTGATGGCAAAAACCATCGGTACATTTGCGGCTTGTGAATGGGCAATTGCTTCTTTTGTTTGAGGCATTACATCATCATCCGCAGCAACCAAGATAATTGCAACATCGGTTACTTGTGCACCACGAGCACGCATCGCTGTAAAGGCTTCGTGACCTGGTGTATCTAAGAACGTCATTTTACGACCATCTTTCAATGTTACTGAGTAAGCACCAATATGCTGTGTAATTCCTCCGGCTTCACCTTCAATTACGTTTGCATTTCTAATTCTATCTAATAAGGAAGTTTTACCGTGATCCACGTGACCCATTACCGTTATAATCGGTGGTCGATTGATTAAATCTTCCTCTTTATCTTCATAAATTGGAATAGACTCTTGTACCTCAGCACTTACGAATTCAGTTTCAAAACCAAATTCATCTGCAACAATATGGATTGTTTCTGCATCCAAACGTTGGTTGATGGAAACAAAAATACCAAGAGACATACACACCGAAATTACTTGTGTCGGTTGAATGTTCATCATCGATGCTAATTCAGACACAGTAACGAACTCCGTCAACTTTAGGATTTTTTCATCCATTTCAGCTGCCAACGCTTCATCTTGACGACGCTGAGCTACGTTATCTCGTTTCGCACGTCTGTTCTTAGAAGCTTTTGATTTTCCACCTTGATTTGACAAACGCGCCAAAGTGTCTTTGATCTCCTTTTGAATATCTCTTTCGTTGATCTCAGGCTTAGCGAATTTATTTCCTCCTCTTGCTGGCGGTCTGTTGCCAGTTCCTCCTCCTGCAGTTGGTGTATTGGTAGTTGGCGTTGTTCCGGCATTTGGTTGTTTTGCCGGATCAACTTTCTTGATTCTTTTACGTTTTTTACGCGCATCAGCAGCAGCTTGACCCGCAGCCGATTTTTGATTGGGTGTTTTTGGTCGCTCAACAGGAAGTTCAATTCTTCCCAAAACTGTTGGTCCTGTCAATACTTTTCGTTCAACACGAATAGTTTCGATTTCTTTTGGACCTTCCGCTTCAGATTCTTCAACATTCGCTTCAGGTACAACAACCTTAACTTCTTCTGCCTTTTCAACAACTGGTTTAACAGCTTCTACTGGTGTTGGAGCATCTGGTTTCGGCTTATTTTCCTCATGTTTCTTTTTGTCAGGTCGCGTTTTGCTATTGATTTTATCCAAATCAATTTTCCCGATAACAGAAACATGAACATCACCAGAACTTACTGTTTTTTGTTCAGCTTCTTCTTCCACTTTTGGCTCCTCAACAACTGGTTCTTCAACCTTTGCAACAGGAGTTTCCATAATGATATTGCGCTTAATTTCTTCTGCGCTAATAGGCTCACTATCTTCTTCTTCAACTTGAGGCGCGTGTGTTGTTTCTTCTTCTTTATCTCGAATAGAAACTGACTCACGCTTTTCTCTTTTCACTGCGCTGAACTTTGATTGCTCTTTCAGACTTTGATCTGCGGCAAATTCTTTCCGAAGGATATCATAATACTCTTCCTCCAACTTTGTGTTGGGGCTGACATCAATTTTAATCCCTTTGGATCCAAGGAATTCGACAAGCGTAGACATACCCACATTGAGTTCTCCAGCTGCTTTTCCTAATCTTATTGGTTTTCCGGCCATATAATTTATGCGTCCTTCTTTTTGTTAATCAATTCTGTGCTACAAGATACGGTATACGGATCAATTATTCGAATTCAGCGCGAAGTATTTTCATTACTTCTTCGATTGTTTCTTCTTCTAAATCAGTACGATGAACTAAGTCTTTCACACTCATTTCGATTACAGACTTCGCTGTATCCAATCCGATTGCCTTTAATTCATCAATGATCCATCCGTCGATTTCATCTGCAAATTCTTCTAAATCCACATCCTCTACATCTACTTCTCCTTCACGGTAAACATCCAGTTCATAACCAGTTAATTTGCCCGCAAGTTTAATATTATGTCCACCTTTACCAATCGCCAATGATACTTGGTCTGGTTTAAGGAAAACTTTCGCGCGCTTATCTTCTTCATTGATATCAATAGAAGAAATTTTAGCTGGCGACAGTGCTCGTTGAATTAACAATTGAGGATTTGATGTGTAATTGATGACATCAATGTTCTCATTTCTTAGCTCACGAACGATTCCATGTATACGAGAACCTTTCATTCCGACACAAGCTCCAACTGGATCAACTCGATCATCATAAGATTCAACAGCAACTTTTGCTCTTTCACCTGGCTCACGTACGATTTTCTTGATAGTAATTAAACCATCAAACACTTCTGGTACTTCCAATTCGAACAAACGCTCAAGGAATTCAGGAGCAGTTCTCGAAAGAATAATAACTGGGCTACTGTTACGCATATCAACTTTTGCAACAACCGCACGAACAGTTTCACCTTTCTTGAAGTAATCAGAAGGAATTTGTTCAGATTTAGGTAATAAAAGCTCATTGCCCTCATCATCCATAACCATGATTTCTTTTTTCCAAACTTGGTAAACTTCACCTGTGATGATTTCACCAACTCTTTCTTTATATTTCTTATATAAATGATCTTTCTCCAATTCCAAAATACGAGAAATCAAGTTTTGACGCAGCGAAAGAATGTTTCTACGACCGAAATCAGCGAAACGGAATTCTTCAGTTACCTCTTCCCCGATTTCAAAATCAGGTTCAATTTTAATCGCGTCAGAATAAGCGATCTCTGTGTTCTGATCTTCTACTTCACCATCATCAACAATTTCTTTATTAATGAAGATTTGCACATCTCCTTTGTCAATATTTACAATGATGTCAATATGCTCATCAGTATTGAATTTCTTTTTCAGCATAGATCTGAAAACGTCTTCCAACACATGTTGCATCGTTTGTTTGTCGATGCTTTTCAATTCTTTGAACTCCGAAAACGAGTCAACCAATTCAAGGCTATTCATGTTTACCTATTTAAATGAAATGATAATTTTTGTTTCTTTTATTTGCTCAAACGGGAACACATGTTGTTCCACAATCAATTCTTTTTTCTTTTTGGCTTCTGGTCTTTCCATTCTTGAATTTTCAAGAACGATTTGGTTTTCATTTACCTCCACCAATTTGCCTTCAGTTTTGGTTCCATCTTGCGCAACCACTTTTACATCACGACCAATATTCTTAACATATTGTGCATGTACACGTAAGGGTCTGTCTAAACCAGCAGACGAAACATGTAATTCAAAATCTTCTACCTCGCGGTCTAAATTATGCTCTACATTCCTAGAAACTGACATACAATCATTTACGGAAACATTTCCTTCATGTTTGTCGAGTTCTACGTGGATTACATTGGTTGCAGAGATCGTTAAATCAACAACAAAAAGCCCATTTGCCAGTTCAGCAATGCGCTCATCAATTAAATCCATTATTGTCTTTTTTGCAATCATATGTTATGAAAAGAGGGGACTTTCGTCCCCTCATTTTGCGTTAATTTCTTCGTAAATGCATTGCAAATATAGCTACTTTTTTTAAAAATCCAAGTGCCAACGTTAATTTAGTTTTTTGGTATCGTATCTTTGAAAAAAAATTACAATGCTAATTGAGGTAAAAGACAAGGTTGTTTCGACAGAAATCTTCGAACGAAAATTTGTCTGCGATTTGAATGCATGCAAGGGTGCTTGTTGCATAGAAGGCGATGCGGGAGCTCCCTTAACTTTTGAGGAAATTCATTTATTGGAAGACAATCTAGAACATATTATTCCTTATATGCGTCCGGAAGGAATTGCTGAAGTTGAAAGAAATGGAGTTTTTTATGTAGATCAAGACAACGAACCGGTAACAGCACTGTTGAACGGCAGTGGAGAATGTGCCTTCGTTTATTTTGATGAGAAAGGAATTACCAAATGTGCGGTAGAACAAGCTTACAATGAAGGGAAAACCAATTTCAAAAAACCAATTTCTTGTCATTTATATCCCATTCGTGTAAAACAGTTCAATGATTTTGAAGCATTAAATTATGATGTTTGGCCAATTTGTGCTCCAGCATGTGCTTGTGGTGATAAATTAGACGTTCCTGTTTTTAGATTTTTAAAAGAACCTTTAATTCGCGCCTTTGGTGAAGATTTTTATAAAGAGTTGGAAGTGGTGGATAGGGAGCTGAAGGCCTCTAGGGACTAGATATAGAAATTAGGCATTGGGCATTGGGCTGGAGACAGAAAATAAAAAAGCCCTGAGAAAATTCTCAGGGCTTTTGTTTTATCTCTAAGCATAATAAAAACGGCACAATTATTAACTGCTACGAGAATACTATGACGCGCTTGTTTCTACCCTGAGCACATTTCACAACCTTCTGGATCGTCCAATGAACATGCGATAGCAGCTTGTTGATCTTCTACTGTTTGAGCAACAGGCATTTCAGTTACAGTCTTTTCAACGGTAAACTTAATTGCATCTGTTGCTGCTTTTGTTCTTAAATAATACATACCTGTTTTCAATCCTTTCTCCCATCCGTAGAAATGCATTGATGTTAATTTTCCGAAGTTTGCGTTTTCCATGAAAATATTCAATGACTGCGATTGGCAAATGTATGCTCCACGGTCAGCAGCTTGATCGATAATCGCTTTTTGCGAAATCTCCCATGCTGTTTTGTACAAATCTTTCAAGTTTTGCGGCACTTCATTGATGTTTTGAACTGAACCATTTGCTTGCATGATTTTTTGACGCATGTCTTTGTTCCACAAACCAGCTTTTACTAAATCTTTCAATAAATGCTTGTTTACGATAATGAACTCACCAGACAATACACGACGCGTGTATATGTTTGATGTGTATGGTTCAAAGCATTCGTTGTTACCAAGAATTTGAGCTGTAGATGCTGTTGGCATAGGCGCTAACAACAATGAGTTTCTAACTCCGTATTGCTTCACCTCTTCTTTCAACACATCCCATTCCCAACGACTTGTTGGTGTTACATTCCACATATCATACTGGAAAATTCCTTTTGATACCGGTGAACCTGCAAATGTTTCGTATGGTCCTTCCACTTTCGCTAAATCTTTTGAAGCGGTCATTGATGCATAATAGATTGTTTCGAAAACCTCTCTATTCAATGCTCTTGCTTCTTCTGACTCAAATGGTAATCCCATCATGATGAATGCATCAGCCAATCCTTGAACGCCTAATCCAATTGGACGGTGACGCATGTTCGAATTTTGAGCTTCAATTACTGGGTAGTAATTTTCATCAATGATTCTATTCAAGTTGATTGTAGCCTGGTAAGTAACTTCAAATAATTTATCGTGATCGAAAGTACCTTCTTCAGTTACATATTTCGGCAAAGCCAATGAAGCTAAGTTACAAACTGCCACCTCATCTGGTGCTGTGTACTCGATAATCTCTGTACACAAGTTTGAAGACTTGATTGTACCAAGGTTTTGTTGATTTGATTTTGCATTCGCAGCATCTTTGTACAACATGTAAGGCGTACCTGTTTCAATTTGAGATTCCAAAATTTTGAACCACAAATCTTGTGCTTTGACAGTTTTACGTCCTTTGCCTTCGTTTTCGTAACGTGTATATAATTCTTCAAATGCAGCACTATGTGTATCAGAAAGTCCAGGACATTCGTGAGGACACATTAAGGTCCAATCACCATTTTCCTTTACGCGTTTCATGAATAAATCTGGAATCCAAAGTGCGAAGAATAAATCACGTGCACGTTGTTCTTCTTTTCCGTGGTTCTTTTTCAAGTCCAAGAAATCGAAAACATCAGCATGCCAAGGTTCAATATACATTGCAAAAGAACCTTTTCTTTTACCACCACCTTGATCAACGTAACGAGCAGTATCATTGAATACTCTTAGCATTGGTACGATACCATTTGAAGTACCGTTTGTTCCTTTAATATATGATCCTGTTGCACGGATATTGTGAATAGCTAAACCAATACCACCAGCTGATTGAGAAATCTGAGCGCAAGATTTCAATGTATCATAAATTCCACTAATGCTATCATCTTTCATTGTTAACAAGAAACAAGAAGACATTTGTGGTTTTGGAGTACCAGAATTAAATAATGTTGGAGTAGCATGTGTGAACCAACCTTCCGACATTAAATTATATGTTTTGATAGCTTCTTGGATATTCGATTTGTGAATACCAACAGCTACTCTCATCAACATTTGTTGCGGACGTTCAACGATTTGTCCATCCAATTTCATCAAATATGAACGCGTCAACGTTTTAAATCCGAAATAATCGTATCTAAAATCGCGATCATAAATAATACTTGAATCCAATGCTTCCTTATTATCCATGATAATTTGGTAAACATCTTCAGCAACTAATGATGCGTTTTGACCAGTTTTTGGATCGATGTATTTGAACATATCTTCAATTACTTCAGAGAACGTTTTCTTCGTTTCCTTGTGTAAGTTAGATACGGCAATACGTGATGCTAATAAAGCATAATCCGGGTGATCAATCGTTTTTGCGGCTGCAACTTCAGCTGCAAGGTTGTCCAACACAGTTGTTGTAACACCATCATAAATCCCTTCGATTACCTTCATGGCAACCACTTCTGGTGTAACCAATGGGTCAAGACCATAGCACATTTTCACAATACGTGCTGTTATCTTGTCGAACTTGACAGCCTCCTTTCGGCCGTCTCTTTTTACTACATACATGGGCGCTCGTTTAATTTTTGTTTAATTCAATTTTTTAAAATTCTTCTTCAGTACTGAATGTGTGATTGTCTTTCCCGGACGACAATACACCAGCTTTCTGATATTCTGCAACTCTTTTTTCAAAGAAATTCGTTTTTCCTTGAATAGAAATCATATCCATAAAGTCAAACGGATTTGAAACATTGTATACCTTATCGTTTCCTAACTCTTGCAATAATCGATCAGCCACGAACTCGATGTATTGTTTCATTAGGTCACTATTCATTCCAATTAATTTTACTGGAAGGGCGTCTGTAACAAATTCTTTTTCAATTTCAACAGCATCCATGATAATCTCTTGCACCTGCGCTTTTGACAATTGATTCACCAAATGTTTTGTGTACAAAAGGCAAGCGAAATCACAATGCAAACCTTCATCACGAGAAATCAATTCGTTTGAGAATGAAAGTCCAGGCATTAACCCTCTCTTCTTCAACCAGAAGATTGAACAAAAAGAACCTGAAAAGAAAATCCCTTCTACTGCAGCGAATGCAACTAAACGCTCTGCAAAAGAGCCATTATCAATCCAACGCAAAGCCCATTCTGCTTTCTTGCGCACACAATCGATTGTGTCAATTGCGTTAAACAAGTTATTCTTATCAGCAGTGTCTTTGATGTAGGTATCAATCAACAATGAATACGTTTCTGAGTGAATATTCTCAATCGCCACCTGAAATCCGTAAAAGAACTTTGCTTCAGTATACTGAACTTCTGACAGGAAATGCTCTGCTAAATTTTCGTTAACAATACCATCAGATGCAGCGAAAAATGCAAGAATATGTTTAACGAAATGGCGTTCATCATCATTTAATTTTGTTTCCCAGTCAATAAGATCTGGTGATAAGTCGATTTCTTCTGCCGTCCAAAAACTTGCTTCAGCCTTTTTATAAAAAGACCAAATGTCATCGTGTTGAATCGGGAAAAGAACAAACCGGTTATTGTTCCCTTCTAAAATCGGTTCTGCTTGTTGTGCCATTTTCGTATAAATATTAATAGTGTATTATTCCATTGATGAAAAGTGTGATTTTTCATCATTGTTAACAAACCGCTAAGTTTTTTTGTTTCCTCTCAGTGTGAAATTCAATCAGTAGCATTGAATTCATTTTGTAAGTTGAGGCATACAAAAGTTGTCAAAAAACTCACCTTTCGCAATTAAAGAAATTCACAATCTTTCAATGTTATTAACATCCGTAGATTCAAACCCTTTAAGCATAGTGGATACCGACTTTATCAACATTTTTTTTAAAAATATTCACAGTCAAGTATGTATGATTTGTCGATAAATTTTTTCTATTCGTCAAATGCCTGACTTCAAAGCACTTTGTGAATATTTCACTAAATTTAGCGTAGATTTAAACCAATATCAATTATAAAAAATTGTTATTTTGAACACAACATTGTGAATAGTAAATAGACCATGCACTACAACAAGGAAAAGACAAATTTTAACTTAACTAAATTAACAATTCTAGCAAAAGATATTGTTGAATTAATTCTGCCATCGACGTGTTTGATTTGTCAAAACGAACTCACTCGACAAGAAAAATTTTGTTGTTCTCTTTGCTTCAACGATTTGCAATTTACGCATTTTGAAAAGTTCAACGAACCAACTCCAATGGACCAATTGTTTTGGGGTCGATCACAAATTCACTCCACCTTTGCGCTATTAGACTATGAAAAAGGAAAGTCCACCCAAGTATTATTGCACGAGTTAAAGTATAATAACAATCCAGCTTTAGGTCAATTTTTAGGAGAACTAATTGCTAAAAAATTAAAAAACACGGCAATTCTTCAGGGTATCGATGCCTTAGTTCCTGTGCCTATTCATCATCGCAAACGCTTTACACGCGGTTACAACCAAAGTGAAGAGATTGCAAAAGGGATCTCTAAAAGTTCACTTATTCCAATTCAAACAAAATTCATCGCAAAATCATCGCATGTTGGAAGTCAAACCAAACGTGGAAGATTTCTCCGCTGGGATAATGTTTCGGATAATTTTTCACTATCCAAAAACAAACCTTCAACACTGCAACACATTGCAATAATTGATGACGTTGTAACAACAGGAGCAACAATAGAAGCGATGGTAGCCTCTATCCACAAAACTTTTCCGAACCTTCGAATCACTATTATCAGTTTAGCCATAACCAAATAAGTTTTTATCTGTGAAATTGGGTTTCTATTAAGGCAAATCTTGGACGTGATTTAGTTTCAGACAACTTACGTTTGGCAGAAGTGAAATTAATACAACTAAAAACGCGTTATCTTTACGTTTCAATAAGTTAAGCAATTACAAAGTAAATGAATCAACAACATTATTTGATTGTAGGAGCGGGATTATCTGGGATCTGCGTTGCTGAGCAATTAATGAGCAAAAATCAACGCGTTAGTATTATTGATTCCAACGAAAACAAAAGCTCCATTGTCGCTGCTGGACTTATTAATCCACTGGTTTTTAGAAGAATGGCTAAATCATGGCGTGTAGACGAATTGTTGCCCTATGCCCAAGATTTTTATCGCAAATTGGAACAAAAAACAGCTCAAGAATTTTATCATGAAATAGTCATTCGTCGCTTTTTCTCTTCTGAACAAGAGAGGGGTTTTTGGGAAAAGAAACAGACTGAAGATGAGTATCTCGATTATATGTTTCCCCTAACTGAAGAGGATAAAAACTATTCTGAATTCAATCTAAAAAACGACTATGGATCGGCTCGTGTAAAGCAATCAGCTTGGGTAAATGCGTCTGTTTTTCTATCAGAAATGCATGAAGAGTTAAAAGCTATTTGCACTTTTTTTTCTGAAAAATTCGATTATTCGTTGCTTGATACTGAAAAAGCAGTTTATAAAGGAATTGCTTATGATGGGATTATATTTTGTGAAGGTTATATGGCACAATTCAATCCTTGGTTTGGTGATTTACCGATTCAAAGTACTAAAGGTGAAGTGTTAACAATTCATTCAACTGATTTACCAATGAATGAATCTATTAATCGCAAATGCTTTGTTCTTCCTATTTCGTCATCTACATATAAAGTTGGTTCAACCTATAAATGGGAAACACCAGACACTATTCCTACTGAGGAAGGTAAACAAGAATTAATTGATCATTTTCATTATTTAAGTGATATTGAACCGAAAATTTTGGAACACGATGCAGGAATTCGACCTACAACTTTGGATAGAAGACCAATAATAGGAAGACACGAATTGTTTCCTAAACTATCCATTTTCAATGGAATGGGTGCCAAAGGTTATTTAATTGCGCCCTTATTATCAAAAGAGTTTGCTGATTACCTTGTTGATGATCAGCCATTATTGAGAGAAATAGATATCCAACGAATCAAAAAAAATAGTTCTCAATGATTTCAAAACGGTACGCGCTTATTCGTAAATTTGTACACAATTAAAATTCAAACATATGTATCCACCAGAATTAGTCAAACCAATGAAAGCAGATCTTACCAACGTAGGATTTCAGGAATTAACATCATCACAAGACGTTGATCACTATATTCAAAATGCAAAAGGAAGTTTTTTACTTGTTGTAAACTCGGTTTGTGGCTGTGCAGCAGGGAACATGCGTCCCGGTGTAAAGCATTCATTAAACCACAGTAAAAAACCTGTTGGACTTGCTACAGTTTTTGCTGGAGTAGATTCAGAAGCAACGGCTCAAGCTCGTAAGTACTTTTTGCCGTATCCTCCATCATCACCTTGCGTTGCATTATTCAATGATGGTAAATTAGTCCATTTCTTAGAAAGACACAATATTGAAGGAGTAACTGCGCAAATGATTGCTGAAAATCTGGCTGCTGCTTACGATGAATATTGTTAAGACACTTCAACTATTACAAAAGGCTTACATTTTCATGTAAGCCTTTTTTGTATTCGGTTAATTTATCTGAGCAGGTTGACATGACCTACATATTCTTCTTTACTGTCATTATCAATGTTTTTAAGAATGATTTTCCATGTATAAGTACCATCCTGGCTTCGTTCTCCGTTGTACGTTCCGTCCCAACCAACAGCTTGATCATGTGATTCAAAGATTAGTTGACCCCAGCGGTTGAAAATGAATAATGAATACCCGTCTTTACTAAAACCAGATGAAATAACTGGGAAGAATTCGTTATTATATTCATCTCCATCTGGAGTAAACGTATTTGGAACATAAATAATCAGATCTTCCTTAACTGTAATAATTCTCAAAGTTGAGTCAATACAACCATATTGTGATATCGCATATAACCAAACATTATACAATGTTCCATTTTCAACAATTGGGAATTCATGATAAGGATTTTCATCCGCAGATAATGGGCTTTCATCACCAAAGTTCCAGAAGTAATCCGTTGCATTAATTGAACTATTGGTGAAATTAACACCTGGATTTGTCAATGAAACTTCATATTGATTTGGTGAAAAACTTGCAATAGGATTCGGAACAATACAGATAAAGTCAGTCATTGATGCTTCATTAACGCACCCTTCGGGAGTAATAACAGTTAATTGCACATCATAACATGTTTCAACTGAAGCGAATGAAATACTTATTGGTCCGCATTCATTAACCACTTGACCATCTGAAAAAACCCAGGTACATGAGCTACTTGCATCCGACTGTGCATCTATTGTAACAGCATTTCCTTCACAACTGTAAATTACATCTGGTAAATTAAGATCCGGTAATGGATTTGCGTCCAAAATTACTGTTCCAGAAGCAACACAGCCATTGATATCTGTAACAACGACATCCGTTTGACCTACGCCTAAATTTGAGACTTGCGGCGTTGTTGCAACTGGAGTTGTGCTCCATGCGTAAGAATACGCTTGTGTACCACCAGTAGTATATGTGTCCACAATACCATCTGTGGCTCCAATGCAACTAACAGCTTCTCCAAAATAATTAGAAATGATAATAGGTGTTAAAATTAATTCATCAGGCTCAGTAACGACCACTGGCGAACTATAGGTGCAACCATTTATATCCGTAATTAACACTTGATAAATTCCTGCTCCAACATTACTTTGATCGATACCTGTTCCAATAACGTTTCCAGCGCTATTAATCCATTCATAGGTGTATGTTGGTGTTCCTCCTGAAGAGATAACTGTTAATCCACCATCAGTTGCACCAAAACAACTCACATCTTGGCCATTATAATTAGATGTAACATCTGGTACTCCTAAAAGTATCGGTGGTTCTGTTAAGGTTATTGAAGTAGAGAAGGTACAGCCATTCAAATCAGTTGTTAGAACAGTATACACGCCAGCTGGCAATCCATTTGGATCTTGAATTGAAGAAACGGTTGTCCCTAAATTATTTGTCCAATTGTAATCATAAGCAGGTGTGGCACCTGTAACGGTTAAATCAATTCCACCATCAGACGCTCCAAAACATGAGATATCTTGTCCGTTATAGTCGGTAGAAACAAGCACACCAAAATTGTAAGCTGGCGGGTCCACCAAGGTTACCGTTGTTGTTGATGTACATCCATTTTGATCTGTTACAACAACCGTGTAAAGTCCTGAAGGTAAGTTGCTAACGGCTTGATTTGTACTAATTAGAGTATTAAAGATGTCTGTCCATTGATAAGTATATCCTGGTGATCCACCACTAGGTGTTACATCAATACTTCCATCTGAGGCGCCAAAACATGAGATATCTTGACCGTTGTAATCAGAGGTAACTTGTGCAATTGTTTCGACAACTGGCGCGGCAACTAATGTAGTATCTACTGTTAATTGACATCCATTTGCATCAGTGATAATTACAGAATAAGTGCCTGCAGGTAAATTTGCAAGGTCTTGCGTTGGCGCTCCATTGTTCCAAGTATAGTTATATCCTGGTATACTTCCTGATACAGTAAGATCAATAGTACCATCACTTTCACACCCTGTAACATTAAAACCACCAATATAACTCGATATAACTTGAGAATATGTCAACGCTGTTGGTTCCGTTAATGTAATTGATGCAGTAATTTCACATCCATTTATATCGGTAACTGTAACATCATATATACCTACAGGCAAGTTTGATAAATCTTGGTTTGTTGAACCAGTATTCCAAACATAAGTATAACCAGGACTACCTCCACCAATTGTTAAATCAACACTTCCATCACTCAATCCAAAACAACTAATATTATTCCCTCCAATAAATGTTGGAGACGAAGTTGCCTCAGTTAAAATGGTCGGTTGGTTCAAGGTGATTCCAGAAGTGATGGTACAACCATTAATATCTGTTACCAATACACTATAAGCCCCAACTGGCAAAGAAGATAAATCTTGCGAAACTGCTCCAGTATTCCACAGATATGTATACCCTGGATTACCCCCTCCAATTGTTAAATCAACACTTCCATCGCTCAATCCAAAACAGCTAATATTATTTCCACTAGGGTATGTAAATGCCGTTATGCCTTGAGTTAATGCGGTCGGTTCAACTAATGTAATTGTAGAAGGCAGAACACATCCATTTAAATCTGTGATTACTACTGAATAAGTTCCGGCAAGTAAGTTCGAAAGATCTTGTGTTGTTGCTCCATTGCTCCAATTGTATGTATAACCTGGCGAGCCATTGTTAACAGATAAATCTATTGAGCCATCATTAAATCCAAAACATGAAATATTTGTTCCACTTGGGTAAGTGAATGCTGAAATAGTTTGTGTTAATGCAGTTGGTTCGTTTAATGTAATAGAAGAGTTTATTGTACAGCCATTCAAATCCGTCGTTATAACTGTATATGTGCCAGCAGACAAATCACTGATATCTTGTGTAATAGCACCAGTGCTCCATAAATAAGTATATCCAGCGCTTCCACCTGTAACAGATAGGTTAACACTTCCATCACTAAACCCAAAACAACTAATATTATTTCCGCTTGGGTATGTTAATGCTACCGTTCCTTCAGATAAAGCAGTTGGTTGAATTAATGTAATTGTTGATGGAATGGTACATCCATTAATGTCCGTTACAAGAACCGAATAAGTCCCTGCGGGTAATCCTGTTATATCTTGAGTTAAACCTCCATTACTCCAAACATACGTGTAACCAGGATTACCACCTCCAATTGTCAAATCAATGCTACCATCACTTAATCCAAAACAAGAAATATTTGATCCACTTGGGTACGTAAATGCAGTTACGGCTTGAGTTAATGCTGTAGGTTGAGTCAACGTAATTGTACTAACGATTTGACATCCATTAAGGTCTGTGACCGTCACGCTGTATACTCCTGCTGGAACATTTGTTAAGTCTTCAGAAGTAGCCCCTGTATTCCAAGAGTATGTATAAGGCGTTACGCCTCCACCAATTGTTAAATCAATTGAACCATCACTCAATCCAAGACAGCTAATATTTGTCCCACTTGGATAGGTAAATGCAGATATACTTTCTGTCATTACAAGTGGCTGTGTTAATGTTACCGAATTAGTTGTTTGACATCCATTTACATCTGTAATTGTTACTGAATACGTTCCTGCTGGCAATGATGAAATATCTTCGTTATTTGATCCATTTGACCATGCATATGAATATCCTGGATTTCCACCGCTAACTGTTAAATCGATAGATCCATCTGGTAAACAACCAGAAACATTAAATCCGCCTGGATAAACAAAAGGGGCAAGTCCTGAAGTCAAATCAGCAGGTTCCGTTAGTGTAATTGAAGAAGGAATTGAACATCCATTCGCGTCTGTAATAATTATATTGTATGTTCCAGCCGTTAAACCAGATATATCTTGAGTAACAGCGCCATTTGACCATAGATAAGTGTATGTGGGATTTGCACCATTAACAGTCAAGTCAATTGAACCATCACTCAAACCAAAACAACTAATATTCGTTCCGCTTGGGTAGGTCACAGCTGTAATCCCTTGAGTTAATGCGGTTGGTTGCGTAAGTGTTATAGTAGATGGAATTGAACAGCCGTTCACATCAGTTACAATTACACTATACGTTCCTGCAATCAGTGATGTTAAATCTTGAGTAACCGCTCCGTTTGACCAAGCGTACGTATAACCTGGATTACCACCTCCGATTGTTAAATCGATGGAACCGTCATTTAAACCAAAACAACTAATGTTCGTTCCACTTGGGTAGGTAAATGCTGCTATCCCTTGGTTTAAAGCAGTTGGTTCTGTTAATGTTATTGAAGATGGAATCGCACAACCATTAATGTCTGTAACAACAACATTGTATGTACCAACTGTTAAAGCCGTTAAATCTTCTGTTGCTTCTCCGTTTGACCAAACAAAGGTATAGCCTGGGTTGCCACCTCCGATTGTTAAATCAATTGAGCCGTCATTTAAACCAAAACAACTAATGTTCGTTCCACTTGGGTAAGTAAATGCTGCTATCCCCTGGGTTAATGCAGTTGGTTGCGTTAATGTTATTGAAGATGGAATTGTACAACCGTTCACATCAGTTATAACTACACTATATGTTCCTGCAATCAGTGTTGTTAAATCTTGAGTAACAGCTCCGTTTGACCAAACGTACGTATAACCTGGATTACCACCTCCGATTGTTAAATCGATGGAGCCGTCATTTAAACCAAAACAACTGATATTCGTTCCACTTGGGTATGTCACAGCTGTAATTCCCTGAGTTAATGCGGTTGGTTGCGTTAATGTTATTGAAGATGGAATTGTACAACCGTTCAAGTCAGTTATCACTACACTATATGTTCCTGCAATCAGGGTTGTTAAATCTTGAGTAACAGCTCCGTTTGACCAAGCGTAAGTATAACCCGGATTACCACCTCCGATTGTTAAATCGATTGAGCCGTCATTTAAACCAAAACAACTTATGTTCGTTCCGCTTGGGTATGTCACAGCTGTAATTCCTTGAGTTAAAGCAGTTGGTTGCGTTAATGTTATTGAAGATGGGATTGTACAACCGTTAACATCAGTTATCACTACACTATATGTTCCTGCAATCAGCGCTGTTAAATCTTGAGTAACAGCTCCATTTGACCAAACGTAAGTATAACCTGGATTACCACCTCCAATTGTCAAATCAATAGAACCATCATTTAAGCCAAAACAACTAATGTTCGTTCCGCTTGGATAAGTAACAGCTGTAATTCCTTGTGTTAATGCTGTTGGTTGCGTGAGTGTTATAGTAGATGGAATTGTACAACCGTTCAAATCTGTCACTGTAACACTATAAGTGCCAGCTGGTACATTTGTCAAATCCTGTGCAATTGATCCATTACTCCACGAATAGGTATATCCAGGATTTCCGCCGATTATAGATAAATCAATATTTCCATCGCTTAGTCCAAAACAACTGATATTTGTTCCACTCTGATAAACAGTCGCAGTAATAGATTGGCCTAATGCAGGAGGTTGAATAAGTGTTATTGAACTTGCAATTTGACAGCCATTTGCGTCAGTCACAACCACGCTATATGTTCCAAATGGCAATCCTGATAAATCCTCCGTAATAGCCCCAGTGTTCCATAAATATGTATAATCTGGTGTTCCACCACCAATAGTTAAGTTTATATTTCCATCACTTAAGCCAAAACAACTAATATTGGTTCCACTAAGGAAGGTTGTAGCAGTTATTGTTTCAGTTAAGTTAACTGGTTGAGTTAATAATACAGCACTTGAAGTTTGACATCCATTAATATCCGTTACTGTAACAATATAATTTCCTCCAATCAAGGTATTTATATTCTGAGTAACAGCACCATTTGACCAACTATATGTATAACCAGGATTTCCTCCATTAACTGTTAAATCAATAAAACCATCAGCAACACATCCCGAAACATTAAATCCGCCAGCATAAACGGATGGTGTTAAACTTGATGTTATAGCGGTTGGTTGTATTAGGGTAATTGAACTTGTAATTTGACAACCGTTTGCGTCAGTTACTGTTACATTATATGTTCCAGCGGGTACGTTTGATAAATCTTGAGTAATCGCGCCGTTACTCCAACTATAGGTATACAAAGGTGTGCCGCCACCAATTATCAAATCTATTGAGCCATCGCTTAATCCAAAACAGCTAATATTCGTACCACTTGGATAAACGAAAGCTGAAATTGATTCAGTTAATGGATTTGGAGATGTTAAAACTACAGAACTCGTAGTTTGGCAGCCATTTATATCTGTAACAGTAACAGAATAATTTCCAGCTGCTAAAGCTGCTATATCCTGAGATATTGAACCGTTTGACCAAACGTAGGTATAACCGGGATTACCTCCTCCAACTGTAAGGTCAATTGCGCCGTTGCTCAAACATCCCGTTGTATTAAATCCACCAACGTAAAGTGCAGGAACAAGACCTGAGCTTAGTAAAGCTGGTTGCGTTAATGTTATTGACGAAAGTATCGTACATCCATTTAAGTCAGTAATCGTAACTGAGTAAGTCCCTGCCGGAACATTGGACAGGTCTTCTGAAACTGCACCATTACTCCATAAATATGTATAACCTGGATTACCACCCCCAATTGTCAAGTTAACAGATCCATCACTTAAACCAAAGCAACTTATATTGGTTCCACTTGGATAAGTAAATGCAGTAACGTTTTGTGTTAATACTGTAGGCTGTGTTATAGTAACAGTTAAAGTTGCAGCACACCCTCCCGTGATACCATTCGCATCGTTAACATTTACAGTATACGTTCCCGCAGCCAAACCTGTTAAATCTTGGGTAATTGCACCATTTGACCATGAATAAGTATAAGGTGCTGTTCCTCCTGCTGGTGTTAAGTCGATGGATCCAGTTGTTGCTCCATTACATAAAACATTCACTTGCGTAGAACTCAATGTTAATGCAGCCGCTGGTTGTGTTATTGTAACAGTTGTTGTTGCTGTACAACCGCCAGTAGTTCCATTCGCATCGTTCACAACAACAGTATATGTTCCCGCTATAATGCCTGATAAATCTTGGGAAATTGCTCCATTTGACCATGTGTAAGTGTATGGTGTTGTCCCTCCTGAAGGTGTTAAATTAATCGCCCCGGTGCTGGCTCCAAAACACAACACATTCGTTTGTGATGTTATTAACGTTAGTGGCGCTAATGGTTGAGTGATGGTAACCGTTGTTGTTGCTGTACAACCACCAGATGATCCATTCGCATCTGTAACAATTACAGTATATGTCCCAGCTGCTAAACCAGATAAGTCTTCCGATGTCGCTCCATTA
>JAIOZF010000104.1 GCA_021740745.1 Crocinitomicaceae bacterium
GACTTGTCTCTTTTACTTCGCTACGGATTGTTAAAGACACATTCTGTTTTGATTACACAAAGTAATAAGAAAGACAAAATGAGTCTGTTGTATGATTACCTCACAAGTGAGGAGTTCAGAGCAACCTTTGAGAACATCCTGGAAGGGTTCAAGAATCTGCAAGATTCTCACTTGGATGAACAACGTAAAATTCAGCTTTTGTGGAAGCGAAGAGCAAAACACTTGGAGCAAGTATTGAACAGCACGATTGAATTTTATGGGTCAATCAAAAGCATTTCCGAAAATGCTATTCCAACGATTCCTATGTTGGAAATTGGAAAAGCCAGTTAATTTCTCTGGTAAAAGTTAAGTCAAATTAGTATTAATCATCCAGCAGCAAGTCAGAAGAAGTTTGAAAATCTTCAATTGAATTTCGAACTACTGCATAGCAGATAATTCCTTGTTGCATTTCAAACTTTGAATCTCTCGAATGGGGATTCCAGAGATTCCTTTGCCTTGTTGCTGGATTAAATAACCTTAGAAATTATGAAAACGAAAAAGATAAAATCTAAACTAATTTCGAGATCATCAGAAGATTTTGAGAATATAAAATGGCAAAATTCAATACCGACATGTCCACAATGTGGAAATCAAGAAATGAATTATTATGTGAGCGCTCAAGGCGTTTGGAAATGCTCTAAAGCCCATTTGCATAGTAATCCCGAATTCAGAGTGTCATCTTTCAAAACTGTAGCATAATGAAAATGTATTATTCCCTCCGAGAGTTGTTGAGATTTTTTCAAAGACAGCAAAGAAATGATTACGAAGTTATAGATGCTCTTGTGAACTTGATTGATTATAAAAGTGAGAATCTTCCAGAAGAAAAAAAACCTCAAATTATAATTGACACGTTAAGGAAGTATGGACTCTACGAAGTAGGTTTTGAAGGTCAGAAAACTTTTAAAGAAGATGTGCCTAAAATAAAAGTACCTGAAGAGCCAGAAAAACCAGAAGGTAAAACAAATTGGTTTGGACCTTCAATTACTGCTCAATTGGAGCAATACAACGTCAGGATTTTGAATGGGATTGCCAAGTTTGAAAGTTTTATGAATTAATTGTAATGAACAGAACATATAAAATTTCGGATCTTCTAAAATTTTTGAAAAGTCAATCTACTGAGAACTTCTATGTCGTTGATGCCATTGTCAATCTTGTGAATTACAAAACGGATAGAATCACAAATGCGCAGAAACTATCAGCGATAATTGATACTCTAAGAAAATTTGACCTTTTTGAAATCGAATACGATGGTGACAGGTCTTTTGAGAAGCGTTTTTTTAGAATTCCAAAAAGACAACAAGGTCGTGATACTAAGATGACCTGGGAACAATTACAACTTGAACTACAGCAGGAGAAGTTTTCAATTCAAATGCTAAATGAAAATGTAGAATTCAAAGTGTTTTTGAATTGATTGGATTAATGCCCTACAAATAGTTCAAGTCGCTTAACACTATAATGCATCCCAACAAATCAAATTATTTTATAACCAGTCAGTGATTGAGTTTGTTCTCTTGACGGAGATTCATGGCTTTCTGTTGCTGACATAAATCTTGATATTATGAAAGCAAACAGAAAAGCAATTGTTAATCATCGAGCAAGGTTACTCTCTAAATACGGCCTGCCATCACATGAAAAAAGATTTGGGACAGAAGAAAAATGTAGAGAGTTTATTGCTTCAGTGAGGTGGACAGATGGAATCGCAGAGTGTCCACAATGTGGTAATACACACATGAATTATTTCTTGACCACAAGAAATATATGGAAATGTTCGTCCAAATCATGCAGAAAACAATTTAGTGTAATCAAAGGAACAATATTCGAGAATACAAATATCCCTTTGGTTAAATGGTTCAAGGCGGTTTTTTATTTTACAGTCATGAAACGAGGTATTTCTTCTTGTCAATTAGCAAGGAATCTTGAAGTTGAGCAAAGGACCGCATGGTTCATTCTGCATAGATTGAGAGAAGTAATTGCGGAGGAGGGAGATATTCAACTTTCAGGTGTTGTTGAAGCTGACGAGACACAAATTGGACCTCAAGTTAGTAAAGACACAAGATTACAGGAGGCTAAAAAACTTCATGATGAAAAGCAAGATGAACTTTATGGGATGTCAAAAAAGAAGAAACGCAGGATTCGAGGTGAGCCAGCAAAAAGAGGTAGAAAGAAGGGTTCCACCAAAGAAGTATTGGCTGATAAAAAAGCGCAAAGGGAATCTGAGAAAATTACAAAAGGAGAACGTGTTCCATTCGAAAAAGATAAAATTATCCTCGGAATGATGGAGCGTGATGGAAGAGTCGTTTTTAAAATGCTTGGTTTGAGCAATAAAACAAGGACCAAAGAGAAAATATATCCTTATTTGAAAAAGCACATAAGCAGCAATTCATTTTTCATAACGGATGACTTGAATCTATATGACGATACGAAATTCATTTTCCGAAGGCACGAAACAGTTAATCATGACGTGCAATTTGCGAGAGGATTTATTCACACGAACAACATTGAGAATTCATGGAAGCACTTGAAAAAAATGATGGATGGCACATACTTTCATGCAAGCTATTATCACTTTAATAGATACCTTATTGAACAAGCTTTTCGCTGGAATCGATTAAATGAATCCAATGAAGTTCTCGTTGATGACCTACTAAAGAAGATAGTAGGAAAACGCTTGAAATATTTTGAATTAATAAGAAAAGAAAGTTCGTCAAATAAACTTGCGGGATAACTTGAAAGTCTAATTCAAAACGGCATTACCATCTGGTAGTGTCGTTTTTATTTTTTTAAACTATTTAAAAGAAAACATCATGGATAAAATAAGACGAATCATACGAGAAGAACTAACTTCAATCTCTAAAGACGATAAAGTTGGGCTTGACGATTGGATGACAATTTTTGATTATGCACAAGAAAAGAATCTTGAAAATTCTGGACTACAACTCAACTTGGCTCAGATTAAAGAATTTTTACAGTCTGGGGAAACCAAAGATTTCATCTTGTCAAAAATCAACACTATCATATTAGGCTGGTCGAAAATGAATCAAGAGAAAAAGTAATGCACAAAAAAACGGGAGCTAAAAGCTCCCGTAGTTCTTTATAAAAGGGCCGTGGTGTTAATTGTACATAATTCCCCAATTCTGCACCCTTTTTTATCAAATCAGTTTATAATTAATTTTTTGACACCTTCAACAGCTGAATTCCTGTTTCAGTTTGTAAGTTGACAAAGTATAAACCACTTACTTCGTGGCTTAAATCAATTTCAATAATGTTTTGTAGAAAAGATAATGGTGCCTCAATACGTCTCCCTGAAGCATCTGTTATAGTTAAGGACATAAATACATCCCCATCATATACAATATTACATTTGCCATTCGTAGGATTCGGATATAAAACATTGGTTGATACAAGTATTTCGTTGATTCCAACAAGGTCATACACAATGCAATCACTCGTATCGGAGCAATTACCTACACTCACAACAACCGCATAATCGCCATTTGAAGTTGGAGAAAAATTTTGTGTGGTCGCCAAAGAAATTGGTGTATTACCATTATTGCAATCAATCCATTGATATATAGCTCCAACCTGAGCAGCTACCAAAATTGATTGATTAATTGAGACATTCGTATTTATAGGTGAACTGACGGTTAAGTTTGTTGTAACGGTGCTATCACACCCACCAATTGAAGTGAGTATGTTTTGATATGTACCGCTTGTAGCATACGTATCTGTTCCAACCGTTAAAGTTTCTCCTGCGCAAACAGTTAATGTTTGAATAGAGGAAATAGCTGGCAATACTGTAAGATTTGTTGTTACCGTACTATCACACCCACCAATGGAAGTGAGTATATTTTGATAAGACCCGCTTGTAGCATACGTATCCGTTCCAACCGATAAAGATTCTCCTGCGCAAACAGTTAATGTTTGAATAGAGGAAATAGCTGGCAATACTGTTAGATTTGTTGTAACCGTACTATCACACCCACCAATTGAAGTGAGTATATTTTGATAAGTCCCACTTGTAGTATACGTATCCGTTCCAACCGATAAAGTTTCTCCTGCGCATAGAGTCAACGTTTGGGTAGATGTTTGTTCTGGTAGAACAGTTAATACCGTTGTAATTGTGCTATCACAACCTATAGCATTAGGGATTATGTCTTGATAAGTGCCTGAAGCAGAATAAGTACTTGAAGCTACTGTGATTGTTTCACCATTACAGATATTCAACGTTTGAGTAGATGC
This sequence comes from Crocinitomicaceae bacterium, assembly GCA_021740745.1. Classification (GTDB taxonomy): domain Bacteria; phylum Bacteroidota; class Bacteroidia; order Flavobacteriales_D; family Crocinitomicaceae; genus M0103. Next base: position 4,279 of record JAIOZF010000104.1, read on the forward strand.
GCTTGGCAATGCTGGTTGAGGTAAATTGTATCCTAAAATTGGAGTTATACTTCCCGAACCGGATAAGGCACCATCGACTCGAATTCTTCCCGCAGATCCGTTACCTCCCGCCCCGTAATATGGTGAACCAGGAACAGCTGATGCCCCACCAATTCCACCAATCGCGGAAATATTACCATTGTTTGTTAAAGAAGGTGACGCAAGCCAAATACTTCCGCCAGACCCGGCACCGCCACCACCACAGTTGCCATTTCCATCAGAACCGCCATTTCCACCATTACTTCTTATTGAACCAGTAGCACCAATAATTATAGAATTTGCATTAAAAATGATTAATCCACCACCGGCGCCACCGCCACCTGAACCACAACTTATGCCACCTGAACCGCCGCCGCCGCCTGAACCAGCCCATAATCCTGCAAGATCTGCTGTACCGTATGCTGCGCCGCCCAAACCGCCTGTGCTACCAGATCCATTTCCGTTTGTAGCATAACCAGCGCCGCCGCCGCCGCTCCAACTATTCCCAAAAGTGCCAACTCCACCTGTGTTATTTCCATCTGAAGCCTGCATCCCACTAAGACTGGTAGAATAAGTACCATTTCCTCCGTTACCACCACCAGCAACACCAATACCTCCGATACCTGCGCTCGTGTATGTGATTCCATCACTTCCATTACCACCACTTGCACTTAAGACACCATCAATGGTTGCCGTTCCAGAACAATAAATCACAAGTGATGAATTACCAGTAACAGAAACTACAACGCCTGGATTAATCGTAAATGAAGTAAAATTATATGTTCCACCTGCAAGTGTTGTGTTCACCGTGGCCAAATAAGCACCATCAGCACCAGTCCCAACAGAAAAACATTGAGATGAACCATTGAAAGTTAAGAATAGGGATAAAAAGTAAAATAATTTTTTCATAGGGTCTAATTCAGAATTTAAGTAAATGTAAAAATTAATTAAAGAAATAAATAGCTATTTATCAATTAAATGCGAATATAAGTTATTGATTAATTACAAGAAATTTCAGCTAATTCTAGCGAAATTGTCGCTCTAAATCCTTAATTATTTCATCACTCTTTTGCAATTGCATGCAATTAAAATGTTTTTTTGGACATTCTTTAAAGCCTATTTTTGAACAAGGACGACATTTTAAATCGTTGACTTGGTGAATAGAATAGGCATTTTCATTTGCGGGAAAATAGGGATACATGCCCAATTCAGGGACGGTATTTCCCCAAACGCTGACTATTGGAATTTCAAAACAAGAAGCAATATGCATCATTCCCGTGTCGTTCGAAAGCAACACAGCTGATTGTTGAACAATACTTGCTGATTGTGCCAAGTTATAAGCACCGCAAGCGTTGATTAATTTCTTCAAGGGAAAACGTTCCACGAGCATTTCAGCTAATTTTTTATCCGTTGGTCCACCAATTAGCACAATAGGAAAATCTACTGCTTGAATAATTTCTTCCAATTTATTGAAAGGCATTCGTTTCGTGGCGAATTGTGCCCCAATAGCAATCGAAATGTATGATTTCGGTACCAAACCGATACTGTTTTCAACATTTACTTCATCGGTAGTCTGAATGAAAAATTCGCAAGGTTGTAGGTCATTCTTTACCCCTAGTTTCTCCACTGCTTTGAAATAGCGATCTACCACATGAAGTTGCGGCATCGATTGGTATTTGAAATTTACCAACAACCACTTCGAAAGATTCAATTTTGGAAAAGAAAAGGAAGGTCTGCCCAGTTTAAGTTTCAATGAAAGTGTACGCGTGTTTCTGTGTAAGTCAATTACGTAATCGTACTTTTCAGCCTTCAGCGAAGAAAGTACCTCTGAAATTGATTTTTCAATAGTAAATAAGTGATCGATATTCGGATTGTGCTCTAGAATTCCCGCAAAGGCCTTTTTTGTTATAAAGTGAATTTCACAATTAGGTAGTTGCGTTTTTAATGCACGCACAATCGGCGTTGTTAATACAATATCACCAATGGAACTGAAACGAATAACGAGGATTTTCACAGTGTAAATGTAGGAAAAAAGCGTTTAGACTTTCGAGTATTCACAATTACAATTTTTGGAAGTCAGCGTACACTAAGGACATGAACGAATGACAGCGTAACTTTTCTTGGATGATATTTTCCACTGTAAAAGTATTGTCTAAGTTGTTACTCATATCAAAGTTGTAAGTGAAATTACCTTGCTTTGAAACCCAGCCATAACCTCTGATTACAGTGTGAAGCGCAAATTCAGGTGCTTGTGGGTTGAGTAAATCCTTGCTCCATTTGAATTGCTCTGCATCCCCCTTTAATTGGTAGGCAATTGTGCGAGCTATATCGGATTGTGACCCAATTTTGTCAATTTTTTTTCCTTGATATTCCTTTTTTAAAGGCTCGCCATAAATGAGCAATGGAATTTTGAAAAAAGCCGATACGGATGGATTTTGAATTTCAGGTGCAGCGTGGCCGTGATCTGCAACTAAAACAAAAATAGTATTGTTGTACCAAGGCTTTGTTTTTGCCTCAGTCAGGAAATCATTTAAACATTCATCGGCATAATACATGGATTCCATGAAAGCGGCTTCAGAACCGTTCCATTTTTTGGAGTTCTTTCTTGGAAAATCATAAGGTGAGTGTGTGCTTCCTGTAAAAGCGCAATGCATAAATGGTTCTTTTGTTTTATTGATTTTTTTTAGAAATATTTTGTATAAATCTTCATCGTAATAATTCAATTTTCCATGCTTTAATCCTGATGGAAAATCATTCTCATCTTCAACCACATCAAAGCCGTGATCCATGAAAAAACCACCAATATTTCCATATTTTAAATCACCACTAAAAAGATAATGAGATGTGTAATTCCATTTTTTCAATTCTTGATTCAGGGATGGTATTTTGCGGTGCTTATCAGGCTGCATTGATAAAAACACCTCTGGAAGAGCGGGATAACCGCTAAAAATACTTGCATTTCCCACTTCTGAAGTTGAGCCCGATGCATAAATATTTGTAAACAATAGCCCCTTTTCAGAAAGTTTATCAAAATAAGGCGTTGCGCCAATTCCATTGTTCAATGTACCCACAGCATTCGAAGTCCAGCTTTCCAAAATGATAAAGACTATGTTTGGACGATCTGTTGTTAGAATGTAGTTCGAATGGTTTTTAGGATAGTCGAAAAAGTCGGCGAGTTGTTGTTTGGCTTTCTTTTCTTCAATTAACGGAAATCCAACTCCTTTTTCACTCCGGTTGTATAACATGAAGCTTTTAAAAAAGTAATAAACAGAATTCACTGATAGGTCATTGGTTGCATAATCTTTCGAATAATATGCTGAATCGATGTTGATTGGAATTTGTTGTGTTCCACCTCTAGCAAGCAGAAAGAATCCACTTCCGAAAATGCCTAAAAACACCACTGCAACTGGTATTCGAATAAACCAATTTAGACTTTGTTTTTCGACTTTTAAAGGGAACAACTTTCGTTGAAGAAAATAGCCGATAAAAATTTCAATGAGTGCGTAGATAGCAAACCACACCATCATTCCATAATCAGCAGTGCGCACCACTTCATCTGGATTCAATAAATGCGTGAAAACGCGTGTAGTTAATTTATGGTTCCATTCGGTGTAGGCATTGATTTCTCCACCGTGAATGCAAGCTGCAATAATTATCTCAATAAATAGAATGATTTTGAAAAAACGTGCTGGCCACTTGCCTGGTGAAACAAAGTAGAACGTCAGCATGACTAAGGGTAAAAAACTCAAAAGAGCAGCCGTTG
>JAIOZF010000105.1 GCA_021740745.1 Crocinitomicaceae bacterium
TGATCAACTTTCCACGTGAATAGGTAGGAGAAACAGGCTAAAAACAAGAAAACCGCCATTAATAGCAAAAACGAACCGTAAGAAGTATTGAATTTCTTACTGTTAAATTTGCCTTTCAATCCATCTAGCGGATTTTTAGCTTCTTTTTTTTCTGATTTTTTTGCTTTGGGTTCTTTTTTAGATGCTTTATTTTCAGCTTCTTCCAGTAAATCTTCCTTTGCTTTATATTCGTTTCCTGCCATTTTAACTCAATCTACAACGAAGGTAAGTCGCAAATGAAGTCAAAACGCACGCAAATTGAAGAAGTTTAAACATTGGAGTGTTAGTATGCGGGAAATATTATTCCTCTTCGCCGCCACCTTGTAATTGCAACATAATATCAAGGAATTCATTGAAGGTTACTCGCTTGTAATTCGAAGGTACACCAAACAAATCTTTCGGTGGCAACATTTCCTCTATACTGATCAGTTTGTATTCGTACACACCGTCCATTGTGATGATGTAATAGTGAACTGGAAGTCCAGGAAAATCCTCAAAAGTATTGATGTATTTCGGACTGTATTTCTTCAAGTATAAATACTCTTTCGGCTCTTTAAAATCAGGGTGACTCACCAATAAACGATTCGCTCTTACACCACCGACTTTCTTTTTAAACCATTTTTTCTCGAAGGTATATTTGCTTTCTTTTTTTCTAAAAAGTGAATCCGTATGGTCCGTTTGAATGGCAAAATTGTCAATGGGTGTTTCAAGTAAAAGGTACGATTTATTCAATTCCATGTGCTTGATAATCGCCTGTTTTCCCAATTGATCGGTAACGTTTTCAATGCGCGTAATTGTATCGTTTGTGTAAACCACCATTTGCGTTGCAGGAATGAATTTCTGAAAAGCAGTATCTGTAATTTGCACCGAGTAAACTAGTTTTCCAACGAAAGCCTCTTTCTTTTGCGAAAAAACAAAGCTGGTAAAAAGAATAAAAAAGAAACTTAATCGGATCATAATTCAATTTTTTGCGAAAGTAAAAAGATTTGTAGACTTAACGAGGATAAAAGGAGAGGGTTACATTTGTAGCGATTCATTCCTTGAATTATGCTAATTTTGTCGAGCTTATTAAATTTATGGGAGAAAAAATAACATTCTTATTCAATCGATCTGATATTACTGCAGGAACGAGAGGTGCTTCATTAGGACCTGATGCAATAGTTGTCGCAGCCAGGCAAAAAAGGTCTGATTTATTTCAGCGCATTCAAATTCGTGAAGTTTTAGACCAGAATTTCTTGCTCGATCAACCAACAGTTTATCCTTTTGCCAAACGCATAGATGGATTAGCGAAAGTCTATGATTCGACAGCTTCTCATCTAGTTGAAATCATTCAAGCAGGAGCATTTCCCTTGGTGATTGCAGCCGATCACGGTTCAGCAGGTGGGACAATTAACGGACTAGTAAATGCATTTCCAAGTGCAAAAATTGGCGTAGTTTGGATTGATGCACATGCAGATATTCACACACCATACACAACGCCTTCTGGAAATATTCACGGAATGCCTTTGTCGACCGCTTTGGGTGACGATAATTTGGAATGTAAAATCAACGACTTGGACGATGCGACCTACCAATTATGGGAGCAACTGAAAAGTACGGGAGGGAATAAGCAAAAAATTCAAGCAGAAAACTTGGTTTATATTGCCGTTCGCGATACAGAAGATCAAGAAAATGCAATCATGAAGCGCTTAGATATTACCAATCACACTGTTGAAACGGTTCGTGCTTTGGGGGTTGAAAAAGTGTTGGCGCTTACTTTTGAGCAGTTGAAAGGGTGTGATGTGATTTATGTGTCTTTCGATGTGGATTCAATGGATCCAGATTTGACTTCGTATGGAACAGGAACGCCGGTTAAAAATGGACTTACACCAGAAGAGGCTGCTCAATTTTTAGAAGGATTTGCGAAAGATAAACGCACAGCATGTATTGAATTTGTGGAGGTGAATCCATGTTTGGATGAGAAAAAGAATAAAATGGCTGAGGTCGCTTTGGAATTAATTGAGCGCACAGTACATGTAATTGAAAATAGAAAGTAAAAAATGGAAAGTATCATTAAAGAACGATTGTTAAGTAATGCTGAAGCGATTTTCGGTAGTCAAATTGAAGCGAATTTAGTACAGTTTCAAATGACGAGGAAGGATGTGGCTGGCGATTTAACCTTGGTTTTATTTCCATTCGTAAAAATATTGCGCACCTCACCTCAAGAAGTTGGGGAAAAAATTGGCGCTTTCTTGAAGCAAGAATTTGCTTTCATCGAATCGGTTGAAGTTGTTAATGGTTTTTTAAATATCATTTACAACGAAACGTTTTGGATTGATCGTTTGACAAAAATTGCTTCAGATGAAAACTTTGGTGCATCTGAACCGAATTCGAAACCGCTTAAAATGGTTGAATATTCGTCTCCAAACACCAATAAACCATTGCATTTAGGTCACTTGAGAAATATTTTCTTGGGAGCATCAGTGGCTGAAATCCTAAAGACCAACGGTCACAAGGTGATTAAAACACAAATCATTAACGACCGAGGGATCCATATTTGCAAGAGTATGTTGGCGTGGGAAAAGTTTTCTCCAGTTAATGAAAAGGGAGAGCGCGAAACACCAGCCAATACTGGTGTGAAAGGTGATAAGTTAGTTGGGAAATACTATGTTGAATTCGATAAGCATTTCAATACAGAAGCGAATCAAATTATCCAACAATGGGAAGCAGGTGAAGTAAGTGGATATCCTTCTGCAATCTTGGAAGAGTTCAGAAAATTTGCCGCTGCACGTGAAGGAAAAGACGAAAAAGCAGTCAAAGGACTAAACGATAAAATCAAGGATTTAGCGAAGAACCAAACCACCTTGTTGCGCGAAGCAAAAGACATGTTGGTGAAATGGGAAGCACGCGATCCGCAAGTCTACCTGTTATGGTCAACCATGAACAGTTGGGTGTATGAAGGATTTGACGCAACTTATAAATCAATGGGCGTTGACTTCGATACCTTGTATTATGAGTCAGATACCTTCTTATTAGGTAAGGATATCGTCATTGAAGGACTTCAAAAAGGTGTTTTTTACCGCAAGGATGACGGATCTGTTTGGATTGACCTTACAGAAGATGGCTTGGATGAGAAATTGGTGTTGCGTTCGGACGGTACAGCTGTTTACATGACACAAGATATCGGAACAGCTGTTGATCGTTACAAAGATTTTCCAGATTTAGATGGCATCATCTATACGGTTGGAAATGAGCAAGATTACCATTTCAAAGTCTTGTTTTTGATTCTTCAGAAAATGGGCTATGCGTGGGCGGAGAACTGTATGCATTTGTCTTACGGAATGGTTGATTTACCAAGTGGTAAAATGAAATCACGTGAAGGAACCGTTGTTGATGCCGATGATTTAATGGCTGAGGTGGTTGCTGCAGCGACTGAAATGACAAAAGAGCGTGGTCATTTGGATGGAATGACAGATCAAGAAAAAGAAAACTTGTACCGTCAGATAGGAATGGGTGGATTGAAATATTACCTTTTGAAAGTCGATCCGAAGAAACGAATGATGTACAATCCAGAAGAATCGATTGAGTTGAACGGAAATACAGGTCCATTTATTCAGTATGCGTATGCCCGAATTCAGTCCTTATTAGCAAAATCGGATGGGGAAGAGTTGAACTTTGATGCGTCAAAAATCACTTTGAATCCAGAAGAAAAGGAAATCATCAAGCAGTTAGATTTATTGCCATCCATCATTGATGAAGCGGCGAAAGAACTTTCTCCAGCGTTGATTGCCAACTATACATTTGAATTGGTAAAAACCTACAATTCTTTCTACCAAAGCGTTTATATATTGAACGAACCAGCGGTAGATGCAAAGAGAATGCGTTTAACATTAAGCAAGAATGTTGCTAAAGTGGTAAAATTGACAATGCGTTTGTTGGGAGTGGAAGTGCCGTCGAGAATGTAATGGGAATTATGAAATCCGAAGGATTCAATGACCGAAGGGAATTAATTATGAGTTATGAATTCAGAAAGTTTACATCATTTAGACCAACATTAAAATTTATTCCTATCTTTGCGCCGTCGAACGTCGACTACATAAAAATTATTTAAACAATATTGGCATGTATTTAAATACAGAAGTTAAAAAAGAGATCTTCGCTAAGCACGGTGGTGCTGAGACTAACACTGGTTCTTCAGAAGGTCAAATCGCATTGTTCACATTTCGTATTGCTCACTTAACTGAGCATTTGAAAAAGAACCGTAAAGATTACGGAACTCAGCGTTCATTGCAGTTGTTAGTTGGTAAAAGAAGAAGTTTACTTGATTACTTAAAGAAAGTAGACATCGAAAGATACCGTGCTATCGTTAAGGAACTAGGCTTACGTCGTTAAGTGTTTGCCTAAATCACCAAACTCAGCGTTGCATTTCAAGCGAAAAATACTCATTAACTTTTGTTAACTCCGTTTTTTCGATTGTTCATGCGCCTCGATTTTGGCGATTTAATTAAAACACTGTTTTTTAACAAGTACAAATTTTATTGGAGGGGGCATTCGAATTTTTTTCGACTGTCCCTTTTCGTTTAAAAGAATTTAAAATTTTTCAATGTTAAATTGAAAAAAAAGCGAGTAAAAATTAATAATGGTAGTTGAAAATTAGTTTGTTGAATGTCAATTTATGACTGCAAGTAAATTTTAAATTTTCCATTTGACAATTTTACATTAATAAGTAATAGACAAGTATGAATATAGGAACAAGAAAGTCAATCATCACAGGCGGAAAAGAAATTTCGGTTGAGACAGGGAAATTGGCAAAACAGGCAGATGGGTCTGTTGTAGTAAGAATGGGGGACACAATGTTGTTAGCAACAGTAGTGGCTGCTCCAGAAGCAAAAGAAGGAGTAGATTTCCTTCCGTTAACAGTTGATTACCGTGAAAAGTATTCGGCTGCAGGTCGTTTTCCAGGTGGATTCTTCCGTCGTGAAGCACGTCCTTCTGAAAGCGAAATTTTAGTTATGCGTTTAGTGGATAGAGCACTTCGTCCATTATTCCCAGACGATTATCACGCTGAAGTACAATTGATGATTCAATTGTTATCGTATGATGGTGTTAACAATCCCGATGTATTGTGTGGTTTAGCGGCATCAGCTGCAATCGCAGTATCAGATATTCCGTTTAACGGACCAATGTCTGAAGTACGTGTTGGTAGAATTAACGGCGAATGGGTTGTTAATCCAACAATGGAGCAAATGAAGTCGGCTGACATCGATATGATGGTAGCAGGAACGATGAAAGATGTGAACATGATCGAAGGAGAGTTCAAAGAAATCTCTGAATTAGAAATGGTAGAGGCAATTAAAATTGCACACACTGCGATCATCGAACAATGTCAATTCCAATTAGATTTAGGCGCTTCAATCGCTACTGCGAATCCAAAAAGAGTATACTCTCATGAAACGCACAACGACGAAGTTAAAGCGAAAGTATACGAACTTGCAATGGAAAAATGTAAGGACGTTGCACGAATGGGCTTAGCAAATAAAGCAAAGAGAACAGAATTGTTCGACGCAATCAAATCAGAAGTGAAAGCTTCTTATTCTGATGAAGAATTAGCTTCGGTTGGCGGATTTATTTCAGTTTACTTCTCAGAAGTGAAAAAGAAAGCTGTTCGTTGGGTGATGTTGCATGAGAACAAACGTTTGGATGGACGTAAGTTTGACGAAATTCGTCCAATCTGGGCAGAAGTTGATTATTTACCAATGGTTCACGGTTCAGCTGTGTTTACACGTGGTGAAACGCAATCATTGACAACACTTACATTAGGTGGTAAGATGGATGAGCAAATGATCGACGGAGTTACGTTCAAAGGAACAGAGAAATTCATGTTGCATTATAACTTCCCTCCATTCTCAACGGGTGAAGCGAAACCATTGCGTGGAACTTCTCGTCGTGAGATTGGTCACGGTAACTTGGCATTAAGAGCCTTGAAGCCAGTTTTACCAGAAGATAATGCATATACAATTCGTTTAGTATCAGATATCCTTGAATCAAACGGTTCATCATCAATGGCAACAGTTTGTGCTGGGACATTGGCCTTGATGGATGGTGGTGTTCAAATTAAGGCGCCAGTTTCAGGTATCGCGATGGGCTTAGTTGCTGATGACGGTAAATTTGCTGTTTTGTCTGATATCTTAGGTGATGAAGATCACTTGGGTGACATGGACTTTAAAGTGACTGGTACATCAAAAGGTATCACTGCTTGTCAAATGGACATCAAAGTAGATGGATTACCATACGAAGTATTGATTCAAGCATTAGATCAAGCGAGAGCAGGACGTTTACATATCTTAAACAAGATCATTGAAACGATTGCTAAGCCAAATGCTGACTTCAAACCGCAAACACCAAGAATCGAAGCATTCAACGTACCGAATGAAATGATTGGTGCAATCATCGGACCTGGAGGAAAAATCATTCAAGCAATGCAAAAAGAAACCAATACGACAATTACGATTGAAGAATTGGAAGGTGGACAAGGACGTGTTCAAATTATGTCGAACAATGCGGACGATATGAATGAAGCGACTCGTAGAATCCGTCAAATTGCATTCCCACCGCAAGTGGAAGAGAATGTTGAGTACGAAGGAAAAGTGAAATCAGTAAAAGATTTCGGTTGTTTCGTTGAGATTTTACCTGGAACAGATGGTTTGATCCACATCTCAGAATTCTCTTGGGAGAAAGTTGCGAAAATGGAAGACGTTTGTAAAGAAGGCGATGTATTGAAATTCAAGGTAGTTGGAAAAGATCCAAAAACGAAAAAATGGAAATTATCTCGTCGTGTTTTACTTCCAAGACCAGAAAAACAAGAAGAAGCAGCTCAATAAGCTGTCGAAGCATAAAGTTGAAAAGCCGTGGGAGAAATCCTGCGGCTTTTTTTGTGGGGTGAATTGAAGTACTTAAATAGTTTGCTCTTGAGCATTAATTTTTGATACAATCTCCTCATCCGCCGCTGCCCAATCCAAGTCCTTCAATGCGTCTTTCGACAACCATTTAAAGTCGCTGTGTTCGGTGAGGGTGAGATCGTTGGTTGAGCAAGAACAAAGGTAAGCGTGCATTGTCAATTGAAAATCGGGGTAGGTGTGGTTCACAGTGGTGAAAAATGCATCAACGTTAATGTCCATGTGCAATTCTTCGCGAATCTCACGCACAAGAGCCGCTAATTTGGTTTCGCCTTCTTCTACTTTTCCACCTGGGAATTCAAATTTGTGGGAAATGTAATCGTATTTCGCAGGTCCGCGCTGTACACACAAGATTTTTCCGTCGTGGATGATGATTGCTGCTACTACTTCGATGTGTTTCATGGATTATAAAGATAGATTATAGTTTTAAACATATAGTTCACATAGGTGTTTTTTTTAACACAGAGAAATGGAGCGTCATAGAGTCCACGGAGCGGAAAGACTTTAGATATAGAGGGTAGAGCTAGATATAGAAGTTAGAGCCAGAGCTGAGAAACTAAAATGTCCTAGTTGAATCGACTTGTCGATCTTTGTGTTCTTTGGGCATGAATGAAGAGGAAGAGGAAGAGGAAGAGCTTTGTGTTCTATGCGTTTTTTGACATAGAGAAATTATGAGACGCCGAGTTCGCGGAGAATCTAGGCGTTAGGCAATAGAAGAGATTCGATTGTTTTGTGCCTTATATCTCAAGCCATACGCCTCATGCCTATTTCTTATGCCTCTCGCCTTTAGCCTATTTCTATTTAAAATAGTTTCCGTACTTTTACAAAAAAATTAAAGAATGGCAAGTAAAAGAACAATCAAACGTGACGTTAACAATATGGTGTTTGACATCGTTGACGAATGTTTCATGTTTTTGATTAACGATGGATCAAAAACTGAAGCAGCAGAAGCAATTATTGACAGTGCTGCAGATTTTCAAGAAGAAATTTTGAGCAAAATAAACGCAGCAAAATCGAAAGCAGATTTCCGCACTATTCGCGAGAGTT
>JAIOZF010000106.1 GCA_021740745.1 Crocinitomicaceae bacterium
CTTGGCTGCACCTCAAATAGGAAGCGCAATTCGTTTATTTATTGTGGATGGAAGTCCTTTTGCAGATGACGAAGATGATGAGGAGGAAGAACCAGATCCGCGCGCAGCTGGAATGCTTGGATTTAAAAAAGTATTCATCAATCCAGTTATTGAGGAAGAAGAAGGCGAAGAATGGGGATTTCAAGAAGGTTGTTTATCCATTCCTAAAATTAGGGAAGAGGTTTTCCGCAAGGAAATCGTACATATTTCTTACTACGATGAAAATTGGCAATTCCATGAAGAAAAGTTCGATGGCTACAAAGCCCGTATCATTCAACATGAATATGACCATATCGATGGAATTTTGTTCACCGACCATTTATCACCTTTGAAAAGACGTTTATTGACGAAACGCCTTCAAAATATTTCGAAAGGCGATATCAATGTTGATTATAAAATGAAATTTCCTGCCATGAAAAAAGGCAGATAACTCTGTAAAATGTATAATTATGAAGATTAAATTTGTTTTTGGATTGACAGTTTTGTTGATTTTTGCAGGGTGTGGAAACGATAAAAAGAATGGAAATGACGCGCCAAAACCTTCGAAAGAAGAATTAAGAGGTAGTATCAAACAAATGGAGGATTCGTTAAAAGGTCTGCAAGCGAATTTGTCTGAAATCAAGCAAATTCCAAATTTGACACGAATTGAATTGATTAATCGTTTGTTGGCATTTTATTACAATTACCCTGAGGACACATATGCAGCGGAATGTTTGGATAAAGTTCATATGACATACTCAGGAATGAATGTCCATGAAAAAGCAGTTGCTTATGCTGATACCTTATTGGAGAAATACCCTAAATACGTAAATCGTGCGATGATTCTTGAAAGTCAAGGAAGTAGTTATGATATTTTTATGCAACCAAGAGATTCTGCGAAAGTGCGTTATTTCTATCAAATGTTGTTGAATGAGAATCCATCTATGGATAAGGATAAGCGCACTGGAATCAAAGATCGATTGAAAAATAATCACTTGAATTTTGATCAATACATCGAAAAGAAAATGGAAGAAATAGCCAAAAAATAAGCGCTGTTAACGTTCTGTTAAAAAGAAAGTCGAATTAATATCTTATGTTACATTTGTTTAGAACGAATTTATAAAAAATTAGAATCATGAAAAAAGCAGTATTTACGTTAGTATTGATGTTGATGGCGGTAATGTCTTTCAACAAAGCAGCAGCTCAAATTGAGAGTGGACCGAAAATCGATTTCACAAAAGAAACGCATGACTATGGTACAATTAAATACGGTGCAGATGGTTCATGTAGTTTTGAATTTAAAAACACAGGAAATGCTCCTTTGATCATTTCTAACGCGAAAGGGTCTTGTGGTTGTACAGTTCCAGAATGGCCGAAAGAGCCAATCGCTCCAGGAGCTAAAGCATCAATCAAAGTGAAGTATGATACTAAAAGACCAGGTGCTATCAATAAAAGTGTAACTATCACATCAAATGCAGTGAACGAACCAACGAAAGTAATTCGTATCAAAGGAAATGTCCTACCTGCACCAGAAGGAACAGCACCAGTAAACAACTCTGGCGTTCCTGCAAATAATTAAGATGAGGCTATTATTCGCGATCATAATATTAGCATTGAATTCCGCCCTTGGCTTCGGTCAGGTGGCGGAATTTAGTTTAAAGCAATCGGTACACAAGTTTCCGAGTACAAATGAGGGCAAAGTATTAGAACACGAATTTGTTTTTACCAATACAGGAACTATTCCCTTGATATTTGATGGTTATTCAGTAGCATGCACGTGCACAAAGTTAATTTTACCCGAGACACCTATTCAACCTGGAAAACAAGGAGTGATTAAATTAACCTTTGATACAGAAGGAAAATCATTTTACCAAGATCGAATCATTTACCTGAAAACCAATACCAAAAAGAAAACCGAGAAGCTGCGGATCAAAGTTTATGTTGAACCCAAGCCAATCAAATAAGTCAAAACAAAATCTTGTTAACGATGTGTTAAACAATTTAACAAGTACAATCCATCTATTAAATTTGAATCATTAAAACACTAAAAAATTAAAACTATGAAAAAAGTAATCTTTTCTTTATTGTTGATGCTAGTTGCATTGACTTCTGCAAACAAAGCAATGGCTCAAGACAGCGGTGCTAAAATCGATTTCACAAAAGAAACACATGACTACGGTACAGTAAAATACGGTGCTGATGGAACATGTACATTTGAATTTAAAAATACAGGAAATGCACCTTTGATTATTTCTAACGCGAAAGGATCTTGTGGTTGTACAGTACCAGAATGGCCGAAAGAACCAATTGCACCAGGAGCGAAAGCATCTATCAAAGTTAAGTATGATACAAACCGCCCAGGAGTAATCAACAAAAACGTTACAATTACTTCGAATGCAGTTAACGCTCCAGAGAAAGTTATCTACATCAAAGGAACTGTTAATCCAGCACCCGAAAACGGTACACCAACAAACACTTCAGGTGCTCCAACAAAGAACTAAGATCAAACGATTTTATATAGAAACCGCTCTTTTTCGAAAGAGCGGTTTTTTTGTGCCTTGTTGAAAAGTTTTGTGCATTAAAGCGCGACAATTTCATATCTTTATACTTCAAATTCCCCAAGATTCATGTACATCATATTTGATACGGAAACAACCGGTTTACCGCGCGACTGGAACGCACCAATTACGGATACAACGAATTGGCCACGTGTTATTCAAATTGCTTGGCAACTGCATGATGACATGGGACGTTTGTTGGAACATCAGGATTTCCTTATTCGCCCTGATGGCTTCGATATTCCGTATGATGCTGAACGAATTCACGGTATTTCAACTGAACTTGCAGCCAAATTTGGTGATCCCCTAGATGAGGTGATGGCGCGCTTCAATGAAGCATTGGGAAAAGCGAAATTTGTCGTTGGACAAAATGTTGGTTTTGATGTCAATGTCATTGGTTGCGAGTTTGTTCGTTTGAACGCATCTTCTCCCATGGCTTCAATGCCCGTTTTAGATACGTGTACCGAGCACACAGCGAATATGTGTAAGTTGCCTGGCGGTAGAGGTGGTCGTTTTAAATTACCAACTTTAACGGAGTTACACGCTTTCCTTTTTGGAGAACCCTTTGACGAAGCCCATAATGCAACGGCCGATGTGGAGGCAACAACGAGATGTTTTCTTGAATTGGTGCGTCGCGGTGTGTTTGCGTTGACGCTTTTACAACAAGAAGAAAAGTACCTTGAAGATTACAAAGCGTTTAATCCAGCACCGATTGGTCGATTTGGCTTAAAACACCTCAACCTTAAGGAAGAAAGTGCACGCTTAAAGCAAGAATCAGAACCTAAAAAAGCATCTGCTTCGGGAGAATTTGAAGCGAATAGAGCGCGTTTGGAGAATGTGCAATTCGCGCATTTACATAATCATACCCAATTTTCAATTCTTCAGTCAACAATTGATGTAAAAGGTTTGGTGCGAAAAACAGCAGAATTGAACATGCCTGCTGTTGCTTTGACGGATACTGGAAACATGATGGCTGCCTTTCATTTCGAGAAAGCGGTTGCAGGTTACAACAAAGAACTTAAGGCTGAAAGGGCGCTTGCTGAAGAAGCGGGTGAAGAATTTCACAAAAAGGAAATAATGCCGATTATTGGATGCGAATTCAATGTCTGCCGAAACTTAGAAGATAAAAGTCAAAAGGACAATGGTTACCAAGTTGTTCTACTTGCAAAAAATAAAAAAGGATATCATAACCTCATTAAATTAGCTTCGATTGCCTACACCAAAGGAATGTACTATGTTCCAAGAGTGGATAAAAAGGTGATTGAGCAATACAGAGAGGATTTAATTGTGCTTTCTGGAAACATGTACGGCGAAATTCCCAATCTGATCTTGAATGTGGGAGAAGCGCAAGCTGAAGAAGCCTTAATTTGGTGGAAAGAACAGTTCAACGATGATTTTTATTTGGAAATCATGAGACATGGTCAAGAAAATGAAGACCGTGTTAATGAGGTTCTTTTGCGCTTTGCTGAAAAACATCAAGTCAAAATTGTTGCAACAAATAATACATATTACTTAGATCGTGTGGACGCTGAGGCGCACGATGTGTTGCTTTGTGTGAAAGAAAATGAGCTCGTTTCAACGCCAAAGGGTAGAGGAAGAGGTTTCCGTTATGGTTTAGATAATGACGAATATTATTATAAATCAGCGGATGAAATGAAAGAATTGTTTTTGGATCTTCCAGAAGCGATTGAAAATGTACAAGAAATCATCAATAAATGCGAGCATTACGCTCTTGCTCGTGAGGTCTTACTTCCCGCATTTGATATTCCAGAGAAGTTTATTGATGCAAAGGATGAAGATGATGAAGGGAAACGAGGGGAGAATAATTTCTTGCGCCACTTGGCGTATGAAGGAGCAGCTAAACGCTATACTGAAATTACCGACGAAATACGCGAACGTTTAGATTTTGAATTGGCGACAATTGAACGTACTGGTTATCCAGGGTACTTCTTGATTGTGCAAGATTTCTGCCAAGCAGCAAGAGATATGGGCGTTTCTGTTGGACCAGGACGTGGTTCTGCAGCAGGTTCCGCAGTTGCCTATTGCATCGGAATTACGAATGTGGATCCAATTAAGTACGATTTGCTATTTGAGCGTTTCTTGAACCCAGATCGTGTTTCCATGCCCGATATTGATATCGATTTTGATGATGAAGGACGTGGACGAGTGATTGATTGGGTAATCAATAAATACGGTTCTAATCAAGTGGCTCAAATTATTACATACGGTACAATGGCGGCCAAATCTTCTATTCGTGATACAGCACGAGTACTTGATTTACCCTTGCCAGACGCCGATCGAATCGCGAAATTGGTTCCAGATATTTCGTTGGGGAAACTGTTTAAGCTAGATGATTTAGAATTAGCAGATAAATTAAAAAACAACCAAGACGAAATTGCGAAAGCACGTGAGTTGAAAGCAATTTCTCAAGGACATGATTTAGCATCGCAAGTGGTGAATCGCGCGCGACAGTTGGAAGGTTCTGTGAGAAATACTGGAATTCATGCCTGTGGGGTAATCATTACTCCTGCAGACATTACGAATTACGTTCCAGTTGCAACAGCGAAAGATTCTGACATGTATTGCACGCAGTACGATAACTCTGTTGCAGAATCTGCTGGATTGCTGAAAATGGACTTTTTGGGTCTCAAAACACTGACCTTAATCAAAGATGCTGTTCGAAATGTAAAAGAGAATCGTGGAATTGACTTGGTTCCAGATGATTTTCCTGTTGATGATACCTTGACGTATGAGTTGTTCCAACGTGGTGAAACAGTAGGGATCTTCCAATATGAATCTGCTGGAATGCAAAAATACATGCGGGAATTAAAGCCAACTGTATTTGCCGATTTGATTGCGATGAATGCCTTGTATCGTCCGGGACCCTTGGAATATATTCCTTCGTTTATTAAACGTAAACATGGTGAAGAGACGATTGTTTACGATGTCGACGATTGTGAAGAATACCTAAAAGAAACATACGGTATTACAGTTTACCAGGAGCAAGTAATGCTTTTGTCACAAAAACTGGCCGATTTTACCAAGGGTGAAGCCGATACCCTGCGTAAAGCAATGGGTAAAAAGGATCGACCAACATTGGATAAAATGAAACCGAGTTTCCTTGAAAAGGGAGGAGCAAAGGGACATGATGTTACAAAGTTGGAGAAGATTTGGAAGGATTGGGAAGCATTCGCCTCTTACGCCTTTAATAAATCGCACTCGACTTGTTATGCTTGGATTGCTTATCAAACGGCGTTTTTAAAAGCGAACTACCCAGGAGAATATATGGCTTCGGTGCTTTCCAATAATATGAATGACATCAAACAAGTGTCGTTCTTCATGGAAGAGTGCAAGCGAATGGGAATTCCTGTGCTTGGACCAGATGTCAACGAATCTACGTATCAATTTACAGTAAATAAAGAAGGAGCCATTCGTTTTGGATTGGGTGCCATCAAAGGGTTAGGAAATGCTCCAGTGGATGCAATTATTGCTGAACGCAAAGAAAATGGTCCATATCAGTCTATTTTCGACTTTTCGAAACGAGTAAATTTACGTGTCTGTACAAAGAAAGCGTTCGAAAGTTTGGCTTTTGCAGGTGGATTTGACTCGTTTAAAGGAGTTCACCGTGCGCAATATTTCCAAGAAGATAATTCAGGAAGATTGTTTTTAGAAAACGTGATGCGATTCGGTGCCAGTCATCAAGAAAGCGAAAACTCGTCACAAGTTTCCATGTTTGGAGAATCAACAGGTACCAAAATGCCTGAACCTGAAATTCCAAGAGCGACGGAATGGAGCAGCATGTACAAACTGAAGCGAGAAAAGGAAGTAGTTGGAATTTTTATTTCTGGTCACCCCTTGGATGATTTTCGAATTGAAGTAGATGCTTTCTGTAATGGAAATATTTCGATGTTAAATGCTTTGGAAGAAAATCAAGGGAAAGATATTCTAATTGCTGCGATTGTTGGCGATGCTGAACATCGAATTACAAAGAATGGTGATCCTTTCGGAACGTTGATTTTAGAGGATTACACCGATTCAGCGAAACTCTTTTTATGGAGAGAAAATTATTTAAAATTCAAACATTTCCTTGTTCCTGGGACCTTTGTTGCCATTAAAGGTCGCATCGAAAAACCTCCAAGAAGATCAGAATTAGAATTTAATATCAGTTCGATTGAGATGCTGCAGAATTTAAAGGAATCCAAAGCAAGTAGTGTGAATGTGAAGGTTGCAACCAAGGACTTAGATCAAGTCATGATAACCGATTTATTCAAAATTTTCAATGCGCACGAAGGAAAATGCAATTTGAACTTCATGATTTTCGATCCACTTGATGAAATTGAAGTAAAAATGCCTTCTAAAACAATGAAGGTAAATCCAACAACCGAATTATTTAAGGAATTAGAGCGTTTTAAAATCAAGGTTGAAATTAAATAGCGAGTGGTGTTAATCCCGAACTTAGAACCTTAAATCCCAAATCATTTAAGGGATTAGGTCCCGTAAAATCGTCAATTCATTCACTTTTTCACTGTTCCCAACTTGTTGAAAGGACGCGATGAGGTTGGTAATCATTCTGCGAATAACATCTGAATTAGAACACGGTTCGAAATAACTTCTTTCGTGTGGCAAATTAAGATTGTCTAAGAATTCAGTGATGTCCTTTGTATTGAAAATACTTCCGCGTGAAAAAGCATTGATGTAAAACAACACACCATATTCATTCTTGTCGGTAAGAAAATGCGAAGAACCATTTTCATCGATGTAGGCCAAAATGAAATGATTGGGCAAATTCACCCCGTAAACAGGCATGTCTAATGATTGTGCGACAATGCTATAAATCAAACACAGACTAAGTGGATTCCCTTTTTTTGATTCAATAACTGTATTAATGCATGAATTCATTGGCGAATGAAAATTCTTCGCATCACCATGAAAATTATAGATATCAAAAAATACCTTGTTGAATATTTTAATCCGTTCGAAGGCTGTCATGTCGTCATTCAATTCCAACCAAACATCTCTGCGCAATTGTTGAATGGTTTCATGAACAAATTGTTCATCCAATCCTGGATATTGATATCGTGCAATAGCAATCGCACCTAATAACAAATCCTTTTCAGAAGAGTTTACCCAATTGGTCAACTCATTTTTAACTTCATCGAATTGTATTTCATGAATGAGCGTTTCAATCCGCGACTGAAAAATTAGTCCAAATTGGTCATGTTCCCAAGAAGATTCTAAATATGGAATAGCATTCGGTCCATATTTAAGCAATTGATCACGAACGTGTAAATACACATTCTCATCGGGATCATCGATTAAATGGATTAACGCTTTTATTTCTTTTTGGTCGTTCATTCGAAACAAATGTAGAGCACTTTGAGTCGCTTTTATTCAAAGAGTTACTTCT